>JBAYQF010000086.1:0-6735 GCA_041677325.1 Methanoculleus sp. | reverse complement strand
GACCAGGAGGTCACGGAGCGACAGCAGGTCGGCATCCACACTCCCGCGGGCGGCGACAATCTCCTCGGCCTTTGCCGCGATCGCCGCAGGGCTTGTCGGCGCCCAGGTGCAGGCCGCAGGCTCCGCGCTTCCGGCGGGCGGAAGGGCGTCGCGGATGCGGGCTGATTCCTGGATCATATTCTGGAGGCGGGCGGGGTCGAAGTTCACGTTGGTCAGGGTCGCAAAGAGGCATCCCGCGACGAACGTCCCGGCATCCGGGTTCCCGCCGCCTGCTTTCATCGCCGCGAGGTTCCGGACCGAGAGCCCCTTGAGGGTGTAGATCAGGACGTCCTGGAGGCCGGCGGCCTCCTCATCTTTGCCGCAGATGCCGCGTACGGTGCAGCCGAATCCCTTTGCCGTCTCTTCACACTGGTTGCAGAACAAGTCTTCTCACTCCATAGTATCTTTATGATACAAAGTATCGTTTAGATACTAGAGTATAAGTAAGAGAAGGTTTCTCTAACTATACCATGCAGGATGAGTGTACGGTCAATCAGACTGTCCAGTATCTCGGGAAGAAATGGATGCTCCTGATCATCCTCGAACTCTACAAGGGGGAGGGCTACACCCGGCGGTTCACCGAGGTGAAAAACCAGCTCCCGGGGATCACGGCAAAGGTCCTCTCGGCCCGGTTGAAGGAACTGGAGGCGGAGGGGCTCGTCGAGCGGCGGGTGGAGACCGGGACCGTTCCCGTCAGGAGCGAGTACATCCTCACCGCAAGCGGGCTTGAGATCGTCGGGGTGATCAAAGAGATCAAGCGGTGGGCGCTCCGGTGGAAGATCGAGAACCGGGCGTGCGGAGCGCAGGACTGTCACGACTGTGTGCTGTGAGCCGCCTGCTCACAGAAAGATGCTGATGAAACCTTCAAGCGGACATACGGATGTATGGAAAAACCTATGCTTGACCCCGGAAGCGTTGAAAGGGCATCCGTTTATGCGGGGGCCGAGATTATCCGGCGGAGCACCCTGATCGAGTCCCCGGTGATGATAGCGGATCCATGATCATTCATTATCCCATGGTAACTCTATACATCCGGTGAATGGTACCCAAGGTCTCATCCGGCACCTGTCTGATCTGCAGGGCTCCCATTACCAAACGAAAAGCCCTCAACCATGGTATGGAATGCCTTCAGACGGCGAACTGGCCAACCGGAAAGAAACCCTCGCTCATCATCATGGTTCAGGGGCAGCGCAGCAAAAAATATTGGCTGATTGTTCTTGCTCGGCACGATGCGCTGCTCGGCGATATCGACCAGCTGATCCGCGACGTGTGGGTGGAGTGCTGCGAACATCTCAGTTCTTTCCGGATCGGGGGCGCCATGTACGATTCAGACGATGAACACTCGACAGATGCTATGGCAGTTCCCCTCGCAGATCTCGTTTTTCCGGATAGTACGTTCTCCTATGATTACGACTTCGGTTCCACCACCTCGCTGGACCTGAAGGTGATCGGGGAGACACCTGTTACCCCGCCGGATACCCGCCTCTGCCTGATCGCACGAAACAACCTGCCTACCGTTCCTTGCGATATCTGCGGCGACAAAGCCAGATTTATCTTAGGTGATCCCGATGAAGAGAACGCACATTATTATTGCTCGGAATGCCTTGAATCGGCAGAACTCGATCCTGAGTACGTGGACATCATCTCTAACTCGCCCAGAGACGGAATCTGTGGTTATGTAGAAGATCCCATCGCCGCCCTCTCCTGGTACCCCTCTGGATGGGGCGCTGATGAGATCGTGCCTGAGATCCCGGGCGGTATTCAGAAGGATATCACATTTTCCGATGAGATGGAGGTGGACAACGAGATCGCTGCCGTCGTCCAGGATATCGGATCTGATATCGATGCATTTGTTGAGGCGGAGAAAGAGGTGTACGGAGAAGAGGCCGCTGGTATGGCCGGGGTGAGCGTCATGGCCTTTTGCACGTTTATGTACGGCCTTTACGGAAAGGAGATCGGGGCATGGGATGTTGCATCGGTGCAGAGTTGCCTGGTTGAAAATCTGTCGCAGAACCCCGTCCACCCGGAAGACTGGCCGGAAAACGCCGTCCCTGCCCTTTGTCGATTCCTGACTCATATGGAGGCGTCAGGTCGCCTCACAAACGCCTCAGAACTCATTACCGCACTCAAAGATGTAGAATTCGAATTTCAGGAGGAAGTCGCGAGTCCCGAAAAGAGCAAAGCCATATTCAGGCGCATTTTGATGGAAGCAGAAGAAATGGGTGTCAACACAAACGATCTGGATGAGTTCGCCGCCTTTGTTGTAAAAGAGCTTGCCACATTGGTCGGATTTGATCTTGAGAGCGAAGAGGTGCAGGATGAATTCAGCGGTCTGATCGAGGGTGAGCAGCCCGCTCTGAGTGACGACGAGATTCGCACCGCCATGATCTTCATCCTGTGCGAGGACTTCTGTAGCCGGTTTGATGATGAAACCGTCCTGGATCGTTGCAAGAAGATCACCGAAGATCTCTTCGATCACCCGGCCACACCGCTCTCGCGGGGGGATGTGGTTCTCTGGAGTGCGGCAATCGTGTATACGGCCTGCCAGGATCTGGGCCTGATCCGGCCGGGGAAGGGCGGTTCCCCCCGGTTAGTTGAGGCGATCGGCTTGTTCTTCGGCTTTGAACGATCATCGATCCGGAATAAAGCAGCGGCACTGAAAAAGTTCCTCCCAGTTGAGACTTCCGCCGACAAAACGTATCAATCAGGAGAACCGATACCTTAGTGAACGGAAAATCGGGCTTATTCATGATCGTCATCGGCATCGATCCAGGGCTTGCAAGAACCGGCTACGGCGTCCTCAGCACCGGCGCCAGATATCCGGCGCCGCTGACCTTCGGCTGCATCGAGACCGGCAGCAAGGGCATCCGTGAGGAGCGGCTGCTTGAGATCCACACAAGGATCTCCGATCTCCTCGACGAATACGATCCCGCGTGGGTCGCCGTGGAGCGGCTCTTCTTCTCCAGGAACACCACTTCAGCGATGCAGGTGAGCGAAGCCCGCGGCGTCCTCCTCCTCGCTGCAGCACAGCACAAAGTCCCGGTTGCCGAGTACACCCCCAACCAGGTCAAACAGGCGGTCACCGGGTCGGGACGCGCCGACAAACATCAGGTGCAGGAGATGATGCGCCGGCTCCTCAAGCTTGAGGAGATCCCCCGGCCCGACGATGCCGCCGATGGTCTCGCCATCGCCCTCTGCCACATCAATATGGGGCAACTACGATGATAGCCCGGCTCTCAGGAGAAGTGATATCCACCGGCGACCGGTGGGTGGTGATCGATATCGGCGGCGTCGGTTACCAGGTGCAGGTGACCGGGCCGGCACTGGAGACCCTCAGGCAGGCGCAGGGCCGCGTCACGGTCCACACCCACATGGCAGTCCGCGACGACGACATCCGACTCTTTGGCTTTCTCCATCAGCGCGAACGGGAACTCTTCACGATCCTGATCGGGGTCTCGGGCATCGGCCCCCAGACCGCCATGAACATCCTCTCCGGGATATCGTTCGAGGACTTTGCCGTCGCGATCCTTGACGACGACACAAAGACGCTCACCCGGATCCCCGGGATCGGGAAGAAAGGGGCCGGGCGCCTGATCCTTGAACTGAAAGAGAAGATGAAGAAGCATGCGGACAGCCTCGCCGCCGACAGGCGCCCGACCGGGGCCAACGACGCCGTGAGCGCCCTCATATCGCTCGGGTTCTCACCCGCGGAAGCAGGGGAGGCGGTTGATGCCGTCCTCCCGGGTCTCCCTGATGCAAACGTGCAGAGCCTGATCCGCGCTGCTCTTGCACACCTCCGGGAGCGCCGGTCATGAACGAACGTATCCCCTCCCCCTCGCCCCTCAGCGGTGAGTCCGACGACGCGGCGATCAGGCCGGCGCGCCTCGACGAGTTCGTGGGACAGGCGCAGATCAAGGAGGCTCTTGCCATCGCCATCGTCGCCGCAAAAAAACGCGGCGAGTCCCTCGACCACGTCCTCTTCTCCGGCCCGCCGGGCCTTGGAAAGACGACGCTCGCCCAGATCATCGCACGCGAGATGGGGGCCGGGATCAGGAGCACGACCGGGCCGGTGCTGGAGCGACCCGGCGACCTCGCCGCCCAGCTGACCGCCCTCTCCCATGGCGACGTTCTCTTCATCGACGAGATCCATCGCCTGAACCCTGTGGTCGAGGAGATCCTCTATCCGGCGATGGAGGACTCCTGCATCGACGTCATGATCGGCGAGGGACCGGGCGCACGGTCGGTCCAGCTCCCGCTCGAAGAGTTCACCCTCATCGGCGCCACGACGAAGGTCGGGCTGCTCGGCTCCCCTCTCCGCGACCGGTTCGGGTTCATCTTCCGTCTCAACCTCTACGAAGTTCCCGATCTCGCAAAGATCGTGGAGCGGAGCGCCGGGATCATGCAGATCCCGATCACCCCGGAGGGAGCGGATGAGATAGCAAAACGGAGCCGCGGGACACCACGGATAGCAAACCGGCTGCTCCGCCGGGTGCGGGACTTCGCCACGGTCAGGGGAGACGGCCGAATCGATGCTGAAACAGCCGACCGAGCCCTGACGATGCTCGGCATCGACCGCCTGGGCCTCGACGACCTCGACCGGCGGATCCTCTCGGTCATCGCGGACGATTTCAGCGGCGGGCCGGTTGGCGTCAGGACGATCGCGATATCGGTCGGTGAGGAGGTGCGGACGATCGAAGAGGTCTACGAGCCTTACCTGATCCAGATCGGGTTTGTCAAGCGCACGCCCCAGGGCCGGGAGACGACCGAAGCGGCCCGGCGCCATCTCGAGAGCGGCCTCAGATAATTCCCATCTCTGAGAGACGCTTCGGGAGATACTCCTTCGTCACGAAATCGAGTCCCCGACTCGCAAACGCCTGCTGTTCCGACTTCACCTTCATATCGAGCTGCAGGTTGATCTGGTCGCGCCAGTAGTCGGTCGCAAACCGCGGATCGGTCAGTTCAGCCTTCAGCGCGTTGATGTCCTGCTCGGTGAGTTTGTCCGCGGGGAGGTTGTAGTCGGATATGTCGGAGGGCTGCACCCCGATGAATTGCGCCTGGGGAGTCGCGAGCAGTTCCGACATGTGGGCACTCTTGATCGAGCCGTAGGCGACGCTCGCATATATCCGGTACGACCAGGGGTCGCCGTCGGTGAAGACCACCACGGGAAGGCCGAGCGAGTCATTGAGTCGCCGGAGCACCCGCCGGGTCGAGCGCGCCGGCTGTCCCTTGAGGTGGACCAAGATCGCCCTATACTCCTCGTCGAACCCGTTCTCCATCAGACGGGCGTACATACCGCCGGTCTCAATGGCGATAACGAACTTCGCGTCGTGGTCGACGAACTCGAGGTTATCGACGTTGTTCGGGATGGGGTAGCCCGCCTCGCCGACATCGTCCTGACAGTGCATCTCTTTTGCGCCGCGGCGGGTGTTCT
The DNA here is from genome assembly GCA_041677325.1 of Methanoculleus sp. Taxonomy (GTDB): domain Archaea; phylum Halobacteriota; class Methanomicrobia; order Methanomicrobiales; family Methanoculleaceae; genus Methanoculleus. Next base: position 1,265 of record JBAYQF010000086.1, on the reverse strand, counting down.
CCCTGATCCGAAGCGGCCCGAAGAGCGATGCCCCGTCCTCTTCCGGCCGGAGATGGAACGCCTCCCGCTGGACGTCGGTGATGATCTCGAGATCCTCGATCAGGAGGTTACTCTCGTCCTGGGCACCGAACTTCGCCTTCTTCCAGCCTTCCGAGATGTAGTAGAGTTCTCTCAGGGTCGACGAGCGGTTTTCCTGGAGTTGTTGCTTCAAAAACCCGATGAGGTAGGCCATCTTCAGGAGATGGATTGCTCCCTTCTCATTCGTTGCCGCCCGGGTGCTCTCCCGCTCGCCGTACTTCCAGACCTCGCTCTCGTCGTCGTACGCGAGATTTCGCTTCGTCCGCGTCGGGAGCCGGATGTAGGGCACAACCCCGTCCCGCATCTGGCCGTACCATTCGCGGGCGATATCGACGAGCCGTTCCTTTGCGAGAGCATCCATCTCTTCTCTAGACATCGAGATCCACCACCACTTTCACGTTGTCCTCCACGCCGCGGAGATCGAGCGTCCCGTCGCCCGACCCCGTGTAGACGATCCGCCAGGCCTCGCCGGCGCCGAGCGTGCGCCGCCAGACCTTGTTGTACTCCCCATCCATATCGTCCACGAAGTCCGGCCGGGGATCTGCGTCCGCCGCGGCATCGCGGGAGAGGTTGTAGAGGATGAGGGGGACCTCCTTTGCCGTGTAGTTGTTCACGTCGATGGAGACCTTCCCGTCGACCGTCCGCTTTTTCGCGACGACTTTACGCATGATCTTGCCCTCGATCGGGGAGGTATCGACGAGGGGGAGTTCGACGATCTCGCTTACTTTCAGGGCGATCTCGGGGATGATCGAGCATATCGCCCGGGCGCGGTTGTCCTGCTGCTTTGTCCTGTCCCGGCGGGAGAGGTAGGTCTTGAGCTCCCGGCCGAGTTCCTGGAGGACGAGGACGATCTCGCGCTCGATCTCCGGGATGGAGGCGACCGCATCCTTACTCTCGCTCGTGAAGGGGACGTTCGTGGATGCCACGTGGATCATGACGAGCATCGGCCCCATGGGAAGGCCCTGCTGCGAGAGACCGTAACCCTTCCAGTTCACCTGGGTGATGCAGTTCGTGATCGCGCAGGCGCCCTGCTGGTAGAGGAGCGGGACGCGGTTTGCGAACCGAAAGATCTGGGCGGCACCTTCGGGGGGGACCTTCCCGCCGTAGCCGATCGCCGCCTCGATGATGAACGAGTGCCCGCCGTGGACCGCGCTCGGCCGGGTGCGGGCTTTGACGAAGTCGAGCTG
>JBAYQF010000085.1:0-6759 GCA_041677325.1 Methanoculleus sp. | reverse complement strand
CTTCGTGGATACAGACGGCGGCACCGCCGCAGAGCCGGACGATCTCGTTCACATGGGCGATATGGTCGTAGTGGGCGTGGGTGATGACGATCGTATCGATCGCGGCGGCATACGGTTCAACCGCCATCGGGAGAACCCCGGCATCGATAAGGATGTTTCCGTAAACGAACGAATTGGCGTAGGTCGCATCGCTCGCGATCCACCGGACTGGCATGCAGACTAATATGGCTTCCGGGCAAATGGTTCTTATGCATACCCTGATCTCCGCATGCCTGCGCGGGGTTCCTCCTGAGGTGGAGGCGATTGCCCGGGAGGAGGGTCTCCCCCCCCATGTCGCCGCTCGGGCGGTCGCCCGCGGACGGATAGTCATTCCAGCAAACCCCGCTCGATTGCACCGGCTCTGTGCCATCGGGGAGGGCTGCAGGGTGCGGGTCAACGTGAACATCGGAACATCGGGCACCCGGTGCGACGAGGATCTCGAGGTTGAGAAGGCAAATGCGGCCCTTCGGGAAGGTGCGGATGCGCTGATGGATCTCTCGACCGGCGGAGATCTCGTCCGTATCAGGCGCCGGATCCTCGCCCTCGACACAACGGTCGGCACCGTCCCCGTCTACGAGGCGGTCCGGCGGGCGGGGAGTGCGGCGGATCTCGATGCCGATCTGCTCTTTTCGGTGATCCGGGAGCATTGCAAGCAGGGCGTGGACTTCTTGACGCTTCACTGCGGCGTGAACCGCCAGGCACTCGCATCGCTCCAGGCCGACCCCCGGACGATGGGCGTCGTCAGCAGAGGTGGGGCGTTCCACGTCGCTATGATGGCCGCGACGGGTGAAGAGAACCCTCTCTACGCCGAGTACGATTACCTGCTTGAGATCCTCGCCGAGCACGACGTCGTCGTGAGTCTCGGCGACGGGATGCGGCCGGGTGCGTTCGTGGATGCCGGCCGCCTCGCGAAGACGACCGAGTACCTGACTCTCGGGCATCTCGCAAAGCGGGCGCTCGCCGCCGGGGTGCAGCGGATGATCGAGGGGCCGGGGCATATCCCGGTCGATGAGATCGGCTACAACGTCCGGATGGTGAAGGAGCTGACCGACGGCGCTCCCCTCTACCTGCTCGGCCCGCTCGTGACCGATGTGGCGCCGGGCTACGATCACGTCGTGGGGGCGATCGGCGGCGCGATCGCCTGCATGAACGGTGCCGACTTCCTCTGCATGGTCTCGCCGGCCGAACACCTGGCGCTCCCGGACGTCCGTGATATCGTGGAAGGGACGCGGGCGGCGAAGATCGCGGCGCACGTTGGGAGCCTCTCCCGCGGCGTTGCACAGACAAAAGATCGCGAGATCCGGATGGCGGAAGCCCGCCGGACGCTCGACTGGGAGGGACAGTTCGGAGCGGCGCTCTTTCCGGAGGAGGCCCGCCGGATTCACGAGCGGGACGGCGATATCGAGACCTGCTCGATGTGCGGCGACCTCTGTGCCGTGAAGATGGTACGGGATATCCTCCCGGCTCCAGAAGAGCGGGTGGATCCCTGATCCGTCAGGCGCGTCCCGCCTCGAGGATCCGGACCGCGAGCAGGGCGGCGTTCACGCCGTTGTCCACCCCGACACAGGCCACCGGCACCCCCCTCGGCATCTGGACGATCGAGAGGAGGGCGTCGATGCCCATCAGCGTCCCGCTCACCGGGACGCCGATCACCGGCCGCTTCGTCTTTGAGGCCACCACCCCCGGGAGGGCCGCCGAGAGGCCGGCGATCGCGATGAAGACCCGTGCGTCGCTCGCCTTCACGTACTCATCGAGCCGTTCCGGGTCCCGGTGCGCTGATATCACGGCGTAGTCGTAGGATACGCCGTGCTCTTTTAAAGTTGCAAATACTTTCTCCGCAACAGGGGCGTCCGAGGCGGACCCGCAGATCACCGCGACGTCAACCATATCTTCTTCTGGTATGCTCCTGCTTCCTCTTCTCCCTGCCGGTATTGCATGGTGGTGAGGTTGATATGAATCCACATCCAACTTCCTTGCAGGAACAGCGTCTCTCCTCGGTGAGACGATACGGACTGATACCTCATGGAACAAGAACCACTCCTGATGATCCCCGGCCCCGTACCCATCCCGCAGCGGGTGCGCGCCGCTATGACGCGGCAGGCCATCAACCACCGCGGTCCTGAGTTCGGCGCCGCATATGCGCAGACCGTCCGGACCCTGAAAACCCTCTTTGGCACCTCTGATGAACTCTACATCATCAGCGGCTCCGGGAGCGCCGGGATGGAGGCCGGTATCGCGAACTTTGCGCGGGACAGACGGATCGTCTCGCTCGTGAACGGTAAGTTCGGCGACCGTTTCGCAAAGATTGCAGAGCGTTACGGCACCGTCACCGCCCTTGCGTCCGAGTGGGGAACCCCGCTCGATCTCGCTGCCCTCAAGCAGGAACTCGAGAACGGGGCCGAGGTCGTCACGATGGTCCACAACGAGACGAGCGCCGGGATCAAGAACCCCGCGCCCGAAGTCGGAAAACTCGCCCGGAAACACGACGCTCTCTTCATCATGGACGGTGTCACCTCCATCGGCGGCGACGACGTCCGGATGGACGAGTGGGGCGTCGATATCGCCATCACCGGTTCACAGAAGTGCCTTGCCGCCCCTGCAGGTCTTGCCGCCATCGCCGTCGGCGACCGCGCCTGGGACCGGATATCGGAGAAGCGGCCGTTCTATCTCGACATGGCGGCCTACAGAAAGAGCGGTCAGGGCACCCCGATGGAGACCCCCTACACCCCGGCGGTCCCGCTCTTCCTTGCGCTCCACGAAGCCTGCAAGATCATCGATGAAGAGGGTGTTCCCGCCCGGATCGCCCGCCACCGCATGATGACCGACGCCGTCCGCGCCGCGGCGAAGGGCTGGGGCGTCGACCTCTTCCCGACGCTTGATGCACACCACGCCTACTCGAACACAGTGACCGCTCTCCGGATCCCCGAAGGGATCACCGACAAAGACCTCCGGGGCACCGTCAAGAAGTTCGGGATCGAGATCGCCGGCGGCCAGGACCACCTCAAGGGCGAGATCTTCCGGATCGGCACCATGGGTAGCATCGGTGCACAGGAGATCCTCGCCACCCTCACGGCCGTCCAGTTCACCCTCAAAAAGTTCGGCTTTGCAGCCGGAGACGGGGTGGAGGCAGCTGCCGGGGTGCTCCTCGAATGAAGATCGGGATCGCCGACACGACGTTTGCCCGCGTCGACATGGGCAGGATCGCCGTAGAGGAGATCCGCAAGCATGCGAGCGTGGGGATCGAGCGCTACGTCGTTCCCGGGATCAAGGATCTCCCGGTGGCATGCAAGAAACTGATCGAGGAGCGCGGATGCGACCTCGTGATGGCGCTCGGGATGCCCGGGGGTGCGGATAAGGACAAGATCTGCGCCCACGAGGCCTCCCAGGGCCTCATCCTCTGCCAGCTCATGACCAACCGGCATATCATCGAGGTCTTCGTCCACGAGGACGAGGCGGAGGATGCAAAGGAGCTCGCCTGGCTGATGGAGCAGCGGACGAGGGAACATGCGGTGAATGCCGTCCGGCTCGCCCTCCGCCCGAAGGACCTTGAGAAGCTTGCCGGGACCGGCCAGCGGCAGGGGTTCGAGGATGTTGGACCCGCACGCCTCTGACGCAAAAAGTGAGGATTATCAACAACCGGTGCGAGTAGTACCACAGGAAGGATTGAGATGACGATAAAACTTGGATTCGTGGTCGCGGAGTTCAACCGCGACATCACCTATATGATGGAGATCGAGGCACGGGAGCACGCCCGCTTCCTCGACGCAGAGGTTATCGATACGACCTACGTTCCCGGCGCCTACGACATGCCGCTCGCGATCAAGAAGATGCTCACTGAGGGAAAGATCGATGCGGTCGTCACCATCGGTTGCGTCATCGAGGGCGCCACCCAGCACGACGAGATCGTCGTCCAGCATGCGGCGCGTAAGATCATCGACCTCTCTCTCGAGTTCGGAAAGCCCGTCGCTCTCGGGATCTCCGGGCCGGGGATGACTCGTATGGAAGCGACCGAGCGGATTGACTACGCGAAGCGTGCCGTCGAGTCGGCCGTGAAGATGGTTCAGCGATTGGGATGAGAGGCCTCTCGGAGAAGATTGCAGCAATCGCCCCTTCGGCGACGATCGAGATATCGAACGCAGCGAAGCGGATGGCACGGGAAGGGGTTGATATCATCAGCCTCTCGATAGGAGAGCCGGACTTCGATACCCCCGAGCACATCAAGGATGCGTGTATCGATGCTCTCCAGCGGGGTGAGACGCATTATGCTCCGAGCACCGGAATACCCCCGCTGACGTCTGCGATAGCCGAAAAGATCACTCGCGAAAACGACTTTTCTGCGGGACAGGATGAGGTGATCGTCACCTGTGGTGCGAAGAACGCCATCTACGAAGCGATGGAGGCCGTCCTGAACCCCGCCGACGAGGTGCTCCTCCTCGATCCGGCATGGGTCTCCTACGAGCCCTGCGCCCGCCTTGCAGGCGCGAACGTCCGACATCACCCCCTCTCGGCGGAGACCTTCCAGGTCGATGACAGCCTCCTGTCGGCCATCGGCCCCCGGACAAAGATGATCGTGGTCAACTCCCCATCGAACCCCTCCGGTGCAGTGCTCGATGAGAACTCCCTCCGCCTCATCGCCGATATCTGCATCGACCACGATCTCTACGTGGTCTCCGATGAGATCTACGAGAAACTCGTCTACGGCAAAGAGCACGTCTCACTCGCCTCGCTCGACGGTATGGCGGAGCGGACGATCACGGTCAACGGGTTCTCGAAGGCTTATGCGATGACCGGGTGGCGGATCGGCTACGCGATCGCTCCCCGCCCGATCCTTCGGCAGATGGAGAAGGTGCAGCAGCACACCATATCGCATCCGACGACGTTTGCGATGTTCGGCGCCCTCGCCGCCCTCGAAGGTTCCCAGGATTGTGTGGAGACGATGCGCCGCGAGTTCGAGCGCCGGCGCGACTACATCATCCCGGCGCTCCGCGACCTTGGATACGTCACCGCTCCCGCAGACGGTGCCTTCTATGCCTATGTGCAGGTTGACGGCGATGATATGGCGGTCGCCCGATCATGGCTCCGTGACATCCATGTTGCGGTCACCCCGGGGACAGCGTTCGGCACCCCTGGATGGCTCCGCCTCTCGTACGCGACCTCGATGGAGAACCTCAAGGAAGCGGTTGAGCGGATTGCGCGGGTCTAAATCCCCTTCTTTTTCCCGAGGCTTCGATCTCCTTTCCGCTTCCAGTCCGGCAGCCGTTGCAGTCTCTCGTAGAATTTGACTGCTTCTGCGGGACGGTCGAGGTTGATGAGGGCAACCGCCTTTCCATTAAGGGCCTCCGCATCGTCGGGGTTGAAGGCGAGAACCCGGTCGTAGCAGTCGAGCGCCTCCTCGGAGCGTTCCAGAATCACGAGCGCGTTCCCCTTCGTCGTCCAGGCCTCAACCCTCGCGGGATCGATCTCGAGTGCATGCGTATAACAGGTGACGGCCTCGTTGTACCGCCCGAGGACGAAGAGGGCGAGCCCTTTGTTGTACCAGGCGTCTGCATTATCCGGGTGCGCGCGCAGCTCCCGGTCGTAGCAGACGAGCGCCTTGTCGTAGTGTGATAGAACAGAGAGAACACTTGCCTTGTTGTTCCAGACCCTCTGGTTATCCGGGTCGATCTCGAGCGCCCGCTCGTAGCAGACGAGCGCCTCCTCGTAGTGTTCGAGCTGGTAGAGCGCGTTGCCGTAGTTGTTCCAGGCTATGGCGTTCTCGGGGTTTGCCCTGACCACGGTCCGGTAGCAGTCGATCGCTGCCCCGCAATCCCCGAGGGCGTAGTAACTCTCGCCCCGGTAATACTCTGCATCGGTGTGTTCGGGCCTGAGTTTGAGCGCCTGGCTGAGGCACTCCAGCGCCTCGCTGTACCGCCTCATGGTGAAGTAGAGATGGCCCTTCTGGTACCAGATCTCCGCATCGACGGCATTCACCCGGATTGCGCGGTCAAAACAGGCGAGTGCAAGGTCGTGGCGTTTCAATCTCTTCAGCGCCAGAGCCTTCTGGTACCAGATGCCGGGATAGTCGGGATTGACCCGGAATGCCCGTTCGTAACAGTCGAGCGCCTCTTCGTAGCGTTCCAGGCTCTGCAGCGCCAGGCCCTGGTTGTACCAGGCCTCGACATCATCGGGGCGGAGAGCGAGTGCACGTTTGAAGCACCCGATCGCTTCCTCATAGCGCTGGAGTGCCGAGAGTGTGCATGCCCAGGTGTACCAGGTGTCGGCATGGTTCGGGTTGATGGCGACGGCCCGGCCATAGGATGTGAGGGCATCCTCAAAGCGGGAAAGGAGGGTCTCGATCGTCCCTCTGGCATACCAGGCGTTTGCGTTTCCGGGGTCGAGCGTGACCACCCGATCGTAGCACTCGATCGCCGCCCCGTACCGGCGTTCGGTGGCAAGCGCTGTTCCGCGGGTGAACCAGGCATCGATACGGTCCGGTTCAAGCATGACCACCCGGTCGTAGCAGGCGATAGCCTCGGGGGTGAGCCCGATCTTTCGCAGGGCGTGACCGCGGGTGAGCCACGCGGTCACGGAGTCCGGTGCGAGTTTCACTGCCTGGCCGGAAGAAGCGACCGCTTCCCGGTATTCCCCGATATCATACATCGCCTGCCCCCTGGCCTGCCAGAATCGGGCGCAGGTCGGGTCGATCTTGATCGCCTGGTCGAAGCACTCGATAGCTTCCTG
>JBAYQF010000084.1:0-6858 GCA_041677325.1 Methanoculleus sp. | reverse complement strand
TCGAAGTGAACTCCTCGATGTCCCGGAGAACGGCGCCTTCCTCCACCGCTTCCCGCCGGATCGCCTCCGCGATCGGATGGCCTGAGCGGGATTCAAGTGATGCGGCGACGGCGAGCACCTCCGCCACCGGGACTCCGAACCCGGCAACATCGTCCACCTCAAGCCTTCCGGTCGTGAGCGTCCCGGTCTTGTCGAAGACGATCACCCGGGCGAGCCCCACGGCCTCGAGCGAGTCCCTGCCCTTGATCAACACACCGTTATGCGCCGCGGTCGTGATTCCCGAGACCATCGAGACCGGGGTGGAGATCGCGAGCGCACAGGGACAGGATATGACGAGCAGGATCAGCGCTCGATAAACCGCCTCGAAGAACGGGACGCCGAGAGCGAGCGGCGGGACGACGACGAGGAGACCGGCGAGGAGGATGACAGCCGGGGTGTAGTAGCGGGAGAACCGTTCGATGAAGGCCTCGGTGGGGGAAGCGTGAGCCTGTGCCTCCGCGACCAGAGCAGCGACCCGGGCTATCGTGCTCTCGCTTTCCGGCTTCGTCACCCTGACCTCGAGGTAGCCGTCGACGTTCAGTGTCCCGGCGTAGACCCCGTCGCCGACCCCCTTCGCCACCGGGACGCTTTCTCCTGTGATCGCCGCCTGGTCGACCGACGATCCGCCGGCAACGGCGATGCCGTCGAGCGGGACGGTGTCGCCCGGTCTCACGATAACGATCTCCCCGACGCCGACGTCGTCGACCGGGACGACCGTCTCGTCGCCGCCCCGCCTGATCCGTGCTGTCTGTGGTGTGAGGTCGAGGAGAGAGGTTATCGAGCGCTCCGCCCTTCCCGCCGCATATTCCTCCAGAAACTCGGCGATGGCATAGAGGTAGAGCACGGTCGCCCCTTCGGCGGGGTTTCCGGTCAGGAACGCCCCTGCCGCTGCGATCGTGATGAGCACGGCGATGCTGAACCGGAGCCGGATGAGAGAGACGAGTCCGGCTCTCAGGACGTCGTAGCCGGATACGACTGCGGCGGCGAGGAGCAGGATTGTCCCGATGAGGGGGTACGGGGTGAAGTATTCGAGAGTAATCCCCGCGAAGAGGAAAATCCCCGAAATTCCGAATATCGCGATATCCCGGCGGGTGATGGCCGGCCCTTGAACCGGAGAAGTTCCAATCTGACAGTGAGAGCAGGGCGACCCCGTCTCATCAGCGGCCATGGTCGGCCTCCATCCCACCTGCCGTGGAACAGCAACCCCTGGTAACAGCCTCCGGGGTGCAAGGTTCCCTCATAACCGTACGAGATCTGTCCATACTCGGTCTAAAAGGTGATGCTGGTGATAAACCATGGGGTTGACCGGGCAGGATTCCCAAGTTGTATTGAACTGATTGCGATTCGCATGGATCTTATCGGCCTAACTCAGTTGATGATCCCCGGCACAACCGGCCTGACCGATGATGTGCAGTTATCCGAGAAGTTCCGTGTATCGATAGGGCAGATCGATGCGATCATAGAACAACCTGGTGAGGGTCGAGTTGAGTCCTGCAGAGAATGAGCCGGTGGAATAGTCTCGATCTCTCACCGGGCAAGATTGTTCTCTCCTGCGATTTGTTTTGGGTACTCGTTTCCTCTCATAAGGCGTTATGTCTCGGTGCTCCTGCAGGAAAAATTCATGATTGGCGGGAGAACATAATATAACGGGAGAAAATTGCGGCAGGAGTACCGGGCCGCATGTTCCTCGTACTGCCATACTGAAGCAAAAACACCCCGGGAGTAGTCTAAAGTCTCCTTTTCCGGCCCTGAGTTATGCAGAGCGATCGTACACAGACAGAATCTCTAACCAGACGGCGTCCATGGAGCGGCACAGGTCTCCGGCGCAACCGCCTGGAGGAGGGGGTTGTGGAACCCGGCATACGGATACCATTTATCGCGTTTACGGTGCTTCTCACCGCCCTCGCGGTAACGAGCCTCTATAACTACCTCCTTTTCCACACAATCTCTGAACTCGTTGCCGTTGGAATAGCGATAGCGGTCTTCACCGTCGCCTGGAACGCCCGGACGATGCGGGAGAACAGTTACCTGCTCATTGCCAGCACCGGACTCCTCTGCGTGGCGGGGATCGGCCTCATCCACACCCTTGCCTATAAGGGCATGGGGATCTTTGTCGGCTACGATGCGAATCTTCCGACACAGCTCTGGATTGCCTCGCGCTACCTCCTTGCCGGGATGCTGCTTGCCGCGCCACTCCTGAGCAGGAGATATCCACACCCCTGGAGGATCGTTGCTGGATTTATCGGAGTAACCGGGGTTCTCCTCCTCTCGATCTTTGTCTTCCCGGTCTTTCCCGACTGCTTCATCGAAGGCTCGGGGTTGACGCCGTTTAAGATCGGGAGCGAGTACGTCATATCGACCTTGCTTGTCCTCGGGGCCGTCGTCACATACCGACTGCGGGATACCTTCTCGCCCCGGGTGATGAACCACCTGGTTGCAGCCATTCTTGTGCTGGTCGTGTCCGAGCTTGCCTTCACACTCTATACCGACGTCTATGGGGTCCTGAACATGATCGGCCATCTCCTGATGGTGCTTGCGTTCGGGCTCATCTATATCGCATTCGTCGAGACCGGGATCCGGCAGCCCTACGATGTGATCTTTACCGATCTTGTGAAGAGTGAAGAGCGGTTGCGGCGGGAGAAAGACCGGCTCAGCCAGTATCTGGATATCGCCGGCGCCCTTTTTGTCGTCCTTGACCGGGACGGTCGGGTCACTCTCATCAACCGCCGGGCATCCGAGATCCTTGGCTGTCCGGTGGCTGAAGCTATGGGCGAGCCCTGGATTGAGCGGTTCATCCCTCCGGCGGAGCGGGAACGCTGCCATGCGCTCTTTTCCGGATTGATGCAGGGCAACATCGGGGCCGGCGAGTACGTGAGGATGCCGGTCCTCACCGCGGACGGCGGCGAGCGGTTCATCGAATGGCATAACACCGTGTTCCGGGGCGAAGACGGTACCGTCTGCGGGATGCTCAGTTCCGGGGAGGATATCACCGAGCGCCAGTATGCCGAGGCGGCGCTTGCCCGGGCGAACGCGAAGCTGAACCTTCTCTCCGGGATCACCCGCCATGATATCCTCAACCAGATCACCGTTGCTCGCGCTTACGTCGACTTTGCCATGGATGATCCTGGGTGTCCCGGCACCCGGGATTACCTTGAACGTGCTCGTACTGCCGTCAGCGAGATCCAGAAGCAGATTGAGTTCACCCGGGATTATCAGGACATGGGGATGAAGACACCCGTCTGGCAGAAGCCGGTGAATCTCATCCGGGAGAGTGTCCAGGCCCTTGCCCTCCCACCGGAGATCCAGGTCCGGGTTGATCTCGGGGATATTGAGATCTACGCGGATCCGATGGTGAAGAAGGTCTTTTACAACCTCATCGACAACGCCGTCCGCCACGGCGGAAGCGTGACGGAGATCCGGTTCTCGTGTGTGAGGACGGGGCAGGATCTCCTGATCCTCTGCGAAGATGACGGCGTCGGCATCCCCGCCGGCGAGAAAGAAGCGATCTTCCGTGAGACGTATAAGCGCCGGCACGGGCACGGGCTATCTCTGGTCGCTGCGGTTCTCGGGATCACCGGGATGACGATCCGGGAGACGGGGGCTTTTGGGCACGGGGCGCGGTTTGAGGTGAGAGTGTCGAACGGGGGGTGGCGGGGTGGAGCTGCAGGTCCGTCCTATACCCTGCCAACCTGATCTCTGGACACATTCACGAGATTAACCTGGTAAAAGAGATCGTGACGGGGGTGATGTTACGGCATCTCCTCCTCACTCAAACCGGACGTTTCCTTCCGGGATCACCATCTCAAACCGTACCCCCTCCCCAAAGACCCCCGTCTCCCGGATGGTGATCCCGGTGATCGAGAGTATCTCCTTTACCAGGAAGAGGCCGAGCCCCGTGTGACTCCCGAAGCCACGCTCGAATATCCGCTCTTTATGCTCATCCGGGACACCGACGCCGTCATCCTCCCAGACGATCCTGGCCCCGCCGCTATCCGGCACGGCCGTAGCCCGGATGGAGGTAACAGTCTTTCCGTGCCGCATGGTGTTCTCCAGGAGGTTATAAAAAGCGGATGAGAGGAGCGGATCGGCATAGATCGATATACCATCTAGATCAGCCTCGATCGTGATCCCGGACGGCCGGAGCGCCTTTGCTGCTGCTATGATCAGGGGCTTGACACGGAACCATCCAGGCATCTGGACACCGAGATCCTGGTAATCGCGTGTGAACTCGATCTGCGACTGTATGATCTTGATGGCAACCCACAACTTGTCGAGGGCGGCAGCGACAATCGGGTCGAGTGGATGCTCCTGGAGGAGGGCGATATGACCGAGCACCACCGTAACCTGATTCAGGATGTCGTGCCGGACGATGCTGTTCATCAGGGTGAGTTTCTTGTTAGCCTTGATGAGCGCCGCTTCGGCCTGTTTCCAGGCATCGATATCATGGATGGCGTACTCGACTGCAATCAGGCGCCCATCGTCGGCGTAGACCGGGATCGGGCAGACTTCTACCCAGATGTAACGCCCATCCTTCCGGAGCCCCCTGAAAGCGTACAACCGGTCGGCTCCCGGTTCCTGCGCAAGGGCACGGAACGTCTCCCGATCATCGGGATGGATCGCTCGCCCGAGGAGATCCGGGTCGTTCGTGAACTCCTTGTGCGTATACCCGGTCAGACGTTCCCAGGAAGGACTGATATACTCAATAGTCGGAGGACATCTAGACATACGGATGAAACAGTCGTGCGACCGTTCCACGAGTGTCCGGAACCGTTCCTCGCTCTTTCGGAGCTGTTCCTGCACACGAATCCGGGAGAAGAGATCAGCAAAGAGGTTGCCGACGATCTCAAGCAGAGTGATATCCTCGTCCGACCATGCCTGCACACCGCGGGTGGTCTCAAACCCGAGTGCCCCGAGGATCTCGCCGGCGGTCGCAATCGGCACCAGGATGATCGAGACAACCCCATACCTCAGGAAAAAGTCACGTTCTGCCGCGGTATCCAGAGGGAGACCGGTAACGTCGGAGATGCAGATCGATTTCCGCGCTCCGATCTGCTCCATTCCCCAAGAGATCATATCGGGAGGCAGGTTCTGCAGCACCTCGATCTGCGGTTCGACCCCCTCGGCACACCACTCGTGGGCTCTCTCTACACCGGTGAGGTCGGGAGAGAAGCGAAGGATGTAACTGCGATCGACGCCGAGGAACGACCCGAGTGCCTGGAGCGTCTCTTCGAGAGCACTTTCGAGATCTGCAGGTTCGAGGCCGATGAACTGCGTGGAGATTGATCTCACTATCTGCTCGAACTTCATCCGGTGCTGGATCTGTGCTTCCATCCGCCTCGACCGGGTGATGTCGCGCAACGACTCGATCGCTCCGAAGATCCGCCCCTGTGCATCATAGAGCGGTGACGCTTTTGCCCAGAGGTAGATTTCTTCCCCTGTATGGGGTGAGGTGATACAGATATTCCGTGCAACACTCTCACCCTCTCCCACTCCCGAGGCAAGAACAGTCTCTGCTACCAGTGGGTGCTTGAGTCCGGGCATTGTCTTGCAGATGGCCTCCGGCCCCAGTCCCATAATCCGGCTTTTTGCGATCCCGGTCATCTCCTCGATTGCCCGGTTCCAGATGGTGATTTTTTCTTCACGGTCAAGCACAAACGTCGGGTCCGGGAGGAAATTGATGATGCCCCGGAGGTTTGCCTGGTAATCCTCAAGTTCGCGGCACTGCAATGCAAGGGACTCCTGGCTCGCCTTTGCCTCTTCGAACGCCGCGGTCATCTGCTCATGCGCCGCGCTCAACTCTTCTTCGTATCGTTTCCGGTCAGAGACATCGACCATCGACGCAACCGAGCGTTTCGTCCCGGGAATGAGCCCTATCGTCATGTGCATATCTTTTTGTGTACCATTCCGGTCGATTATGCGGAACTCATAGGTTCTCGGTGCAGGGTCGCTCGCCTCCCGCCGTTCCCGGTGGTAGCGAGCAAGGCGTTCAAGGTCATCTCTCACGACAAAGGCCGTCCAGGGCATCTTCCCTTCAATCTCCTCCCGGGTGTAGCCGGTGAGACGGGCGGCCTCACTGTTCATGAGGGAGATCGTCATATCGCTCTCGATGATGATGGTGGCGGAACCGGTGTGCTCAAAGACACTCTGGTACAGTGCTCCTGCCCGTTGCACCTCCTCCTCAGCCCGCTTCCTCCGGACTGCCTGGAAGATCATATTCTGGAGTTCGGCAAACTGGGCGGAGGGGTTGCCGCCTTTCTGGAGGTAGAAGTCCGCGCCGTTGTTGAGCGCTTCGATGATGATCTCCTCACGTCCACGACCGGAGAAGATGATGAATGGTACCAGAATGTCCTTGTTGCGGACCTCCTTCAAGAGTGTGATGCCATCCATCTCCGGCATCTCGTAGTCGGCGATGACAGCATCATATGGAACCTTCGAGAGAACATCGAGAACCTGCAGTGACGACGTTGTCGTATCTACCTGCATATCCCCGGATTGCTCCAGGTAGATCCGGGTCTGCTCGAGAAGAACCGGTTCATCATCGACTACAAGAATGCGGTACATTCACCATCTCTTTATGAATTGAAGGTCGATATAATTCTTAAGCATTGTGATTCAGCATTGATACCGATATCTCGGGAAATAGAAAGGAAATTTTATTGATCTCCTGCTATCGTTGATATTCAGGCGGTATCGGTAGTCATCCGACGGCAAGGTCATCCGACGGCAAGGTCATCCGACGGCAAGGTCATCCGACGGGGCGACAACTCCGGAAATCATTATCCCATCGTGCAGCATCACCCGGCGATGATATGACTGCCG
>JBAYQF010000083.1:0-6887 GCA_041677325.1 Methanoculleus sp. | reverse complement strand
GGTGTTTGCCGTTGTTCCCCCGCCAATTCAGCATGCCGGTCACCATCACTCCGGCCGCGCTGGAGGGGGCGGTCATCACGATATCCCGGAAAGAGCCGGGTCTCGGGGCCCCACTCCCAGTCTGTACCCGTCTCTCACTTCTGTAGCCCCCACCCCACCCGCGCTTCGCGCTCCTCCCCCGCCCACAAGGGGCGGGGGCAGTAATGGCGATATCCCCACGAAAACCGTGTCCGGGGAACGACACGTATGCCACCTCTTTTCGGCATCCCCCCACGCAACGGATCGTCGAGATATCGTCATTGGGGGCCCCCTCGCCCGCGCCGGAACAGTCATCGCGATTGCCGGGAGAAAGCCGTGCATGGCCCCATCTCCGGGCCTCAATGGCCCATGGCAGCCCAGCCAGGAACACCCCACGGCGCGCGTATCATTGCCGGTTCTCTCCACAGACGACTAAAATAGGCCTGATCACCAGGTAGACCCCGGAAAACTTCGCACGACGAAAGTATTATACAACCTACCGCACACTTTCCGACAGAGGAGATCATATGTCCTTCAAGACCGAGGTCATTGAAAAGATAGCAGCCCTTGTCACGGCTGCATTCGGCCTGGTCGCCGCTCTCGCGTGGAACGGTGCCATCCAGGAGTTCTTTAAGCTCATCTTCGGGGATCAGAGCACGCTTGTTGCAATGTTTGTGTATGCCGTTGTCGTGACGATCATCGCGGTGCTCGCGGTGGTCCTGATCGGCCGCGCCGCAGCGAAGGCAAAAGGAGAGGATGAAGCGGCAAAGAAGTAGATTCCGATCATCCTCTCTTTCAGGCAAAGTGCCATGAACCCGGGTTTACCGATCCGATGAACAGGCATAACAGTCCGGCGGAGCAGAACCGGATGACTGGCGGGCAGGATGCCGATCCGGGAGCACTCATGTATCCCGGAGATGCCTCCGCACAGCAGGTCACTATCACGGTCATCGACTACGATGAGTCCCATATCGATGAGCGGACCTGCACCCGGCCGGAAGAACTCCGGGAACTCATCCTCCGCCCGGCGGTCACCTGGATCGATCTCGACGGCATCCACGACACCGGGATCGTCGAGGCCGTCGGAGACGTTGCCGGGATACACCCGCTGACGCTTGAGGATATCATGAACATCGGCCAGAGGCCGAAGATCGAGGATTACGGTGATTATGTCTACGTTGCGGCCAGAATGTTCTCCCCCGACAGCAACGGACTCCAGAGCGAACAGGTGAGCCTTATCCTCGGCAGAGGCTATGTCATATCGTTCCTTGAGCGGCCGGGCGGCATCTTTCTCCGTATCCACGAACGTCTCCGCACAGGTTCCGGACGGCTCCGGGCTGCCGGAGCGGATTACCTCTTCCACGCCCTGCTGGATGCTGTCGTCGACGGCTACTTCACGGTGATCGAGGACTTCGGGGATCGTATCGAGGAGGTCGAGGAGGTGGTTGTGGCAGAACCCGACCGCGATACCCTGCAGTCGATCTACGCCCTGAAACGATCCCTGGTTCTGCTCCGGCGGTCGATCTGGCCGCTTCGTGATGTGATGGTGGAACTCGAGCGAGGCGACTCGCTCCTGATCCAGGACCCGACACGCGCCTATCTCCGGGATGTCTACGACCACGTCATCCAGGTTGCCGAGGCGGTGGAGATCTACCGGGAGGCGATCACCGGGACCCTCGACGTCTATCTTTCAAGCCAGAATAACCAGATGAACGAGATCATGAAGACCCTCACCATCATCGCCACCATCTTCATCCCGCTCACCTTCGTCGCCGGGCTCTACAGTATGAACTTCGTGTATATGCCCGAGCTCGGGCATCCCTGGGGGCATCCCGGGGCGTTCATCGCGATGGTGATCATCGCGATAGCGATGGTTATCCTCTTCAAGAAGAAAAGGTGGATCTGATCGGCGGTCGCCACCCCCTCCGCCTGCAACCGGATACCATCATGTCCCGTCACGTTGAAGCCCGCGCCGGCCTGCCGGAAGAAAGCGCGGACTGTCTGCGCCGGCGGCATCGGGGAGAAGGGCAACTCCTTTTTTGTAGCGAGAATACCAACACTTCCCCATTATGGCAATCCATCCCATCGACTACCGGTACGGCACACCGGAGATGCGCGCCGTCTGGGGCGAAGAGAACCGATTCCGGGCTATTGTCACGGCAGAAGTGGCTCTTGCCCGGGCTGAAGCGGCGCACGGGATGATCCCGCGCGAGGATGCGGAGACGATCGCGGCGTGTGCGCTGAATGCGAGCCTCGATCGGGCAAAAGAGATCGAGGCCGAGATCAACCACGATATGATGGCGATCGTCAAGGCCGTCGCCGAGGTCTGCGGCGATGCGGGCGGGTGGATCCACTACGGGGCGACCTCGAACGATATCCTGGACACGGCGACCGCTCTACAGGTCCGCGAGAGCCTTGCGCTCATCGAGGAGAAACTCGCAAGACTCCTCGGCGTGCTTCTTGTCCGGAGCGCCGAGACGAAGACCCTCGTCTGTGCCGGCCGTACCCACGGGCAGATCGGCGTCCCGACCACCTACGGCCTCCGGTTTGCTATCTGGGCAAGCGAGATCTCCCGCCACATCGAGCGGCTCCGCCAGCTGCGCCCGCGCGTCGTCGTCGGGCAGCTCACCGGTGCTGTCGGCACCCAGGCGGCCCTCGGGGATGCCGGTATCGAGATCCAGGCGACGATGATGGAGTTCCTCGGTATCAGGGCTGTGGATGTCTCGAACCAGCTCGTCGCACGCGACCGTTACGCGGAGTACTTCATGCTCCTTGCAAACATCGCGACGACGCTCGACAAGATCGGTCTTGAGGTCCGGCTGATGCAGCGCTCCGAGATCGGGGAACTCGCGGAGGCGTTCGGGAAGAAGCAGGTGGGCTCGAGCACGATGCCCCACAAGAGAAACCCGATCAAGAGCGAACAGGTCTGCGGCCTTGCGCGGATCGTCCGATCCGCGGTCGAACCGGCTCTTTCAAACAACGTCCTCTGGGATGAGCGCGACCTCACGAACTCCTCGCCCGAGCGGGTGCTCTTCCCCGAAGCGTCGGTCTTGACCGACCACATCCTCAAGGTGATGATCGACGTAATGGACGGCCTTGAGTTCAACAAAGAGAATATCCGAAAGAACCTGATGATGCTCCGGGGCGTGAACCTCGCCGAGTCGGTGATGATCGAGTTGACGAAGCGGGGCATGAGCCGGCAGGATGCCCATGAGGCGATGCGAACGGCAAGCATGCAGGCACTCGCCGAAGGCCGCGACCTCGCCCGGGTGCTCGGCGAGCAGCCGGAGGTCGCGGCGTTTGTTTCCCGTGCCGAACTCGACGCTCTCCTCGACCCGGACGTCTACATCGGGACAGCCGTTCTGCAGGTGGAGCGGTTGATCGAGAAGCTCGGGCCGTTCTGTCCGTGAAGGGATGTGCCGCACCCCTCCCTCCTTGAGGGCTCAGAACTCTTCCGCGATGCCGTAGCCATACGACCGTAGTATCCGGCTCCCCCTCTGTTCCGGGTATGCAGCAAGCACAAGCCCACGCGCCTCCGGAAACTCCTCAGCAGCGATGAGGGAGACAGGCTGGATCTGCTCGTCTTCGCCGGGCTCCATCGACCAGGCGTGGATGTGGTAGATCTCCGGCAACCCCTCCTCTTCATGCAGGTAGAGATCCTTTCCACGCGAGAATGCACCGCCGGTATCACCTTCCCGCAGCACGAGGTTGAGCCAGGTGTCGCGGTCGGTGTCGAGGAGGATCTCGCCTTTTTTGGGTAGTGCTCCAGCATATAACTGACAATTGATTTCAGAGGATCCGACTGAATTGCGTTGAGCAATAGTCTGTATTCATGACGAGACACTCACGCGGCGAGTGTGCTTCCATTGTCAGTTGTTTCATAGAGCACTACTACATTTTGAAGCGGCCGAAACCCAGACAAATCGTCCGGTTGGTGGAACACCAGGTTGAGAAAAACCTGTTATTTTGCGGGTGAAACGAGTTGGCAACCGTTCAAACAGGGTGTACCGCCGCATCTCGTTCGGCCGTCGTGATCTCCTGCAGGAGGCCAGCAGAGAGATCGGCAATCGGGTAGTACCCGCCGCCGGCGTGTTCCGCGACGACTCTGCAGTAGCCCAGCCGGAACTCCAGAAAAGAGCTCTCCGCCTCCTCCGTATCGATGACCACCATCCGGATACCGTGCGATCGGATATCATCTGCTACGCTGAGTATCTCATTGCGTACATCTCCTGATATAGGAACGTTCGCCCGCCCGTCTGAGATGACGACCATCATCGGGATCACCTCACCGTTCTTCTGCCGCTCCTGCAGGAGAACCTCCATCCCTTTCATCAGCCCAGCGCAAAACGGTGTCTTCCCGCCGGTGGGGAGGTCTTCCAGTTGCTTCTGCGCGAGATCGACACTTGAACAGAGCGGGAGGAGAGTTTCGGCGCCACTTCCCCGAAAAGCCACAAGGCCGATACGGTCACGGTGTCGGTAAGAGTCCAGCAGCATTGAGAGGACCGCGCCTTTGGCCGATTCCATTCTCTTTGCAGCCCCCATCGAACCACTGGCGTCGACCACGAAGACGCACGCAACTGAGACCTTTCCCACCCGGACCCGCTCGCGGAGATCTTCTTTGCGGACGGCGACCGCCATACCCTTTCGGTCACGCACCGACTGATGCGGAGCGGCGGCCCGAAGCGTGGCATCGAGTGCGATGTCGGCGATTCCAGTGGGAATCCGTGCAGAAACATATCTTCCAACGTTATCCGCTGAAAACGTCTCGAGTCGCCTGCCGGATGATCTCAGCCGTTCAAGAGTATCCCGTCGCTCCAGCAGGCTCATTTTTTCGACATCAACCGGGTTTCCGACCTGAAAAACGGTTTCATGCGTGGCGCTCCCGCCGGAGGGAGGTGGTGTTCCGTCGTGTCCGTCGGAGCGCTGATCGCTGGTCGTGCCGCCCTCATCGTCCTGTCGGGGGCGGTCATGCTCGCTCCCGGCGCCTTTCAGTGCTTCATCGAGCTGTTCTGGATCGATCTTCGGTTCTTCGAACGGTTTCCGGCGCATCCGGTGCGGGAGTGCGAGTTCCATGGCTTCACGAATGTCGTCGTGCGTGACTGCAGTCCTTCCACCGAAAGCAGCGATCGTCTTTGCCGTGCGGATGACGGCGATGTCGGCGCGGTGTGTCCGGATCCCAAGCCGAATACAGGTTTTTGCCACCGCGTTCAGGAGGGCGTCGTCGACCGCGACAGAGGGGAGCAGCGCCCGTGCATCAACGATCTTCCTGCGCAGTTTCTCCTGTCTCGCCCCATGTTCCTGCCTGTACCCCTCCGGATTGCACTCGAACGCCTCTGCGGTCCTGACGACCGCCACACGCTGGGCAGGGTCATCGATCCCCTCCACAGTCACCTGCAGCCCGAACCGGTCGAGCAATTGCGGCCGCAGTTCTCCCTCTTCCGGGTTCATGGTACCGATCAGGATGAACCGGGCCGGGTGGGAAAACGATATCCCCTCCCGTTCGACCACGTTGACACCCATCGCGGCGGCATCCAGGAGCACGTCGGCAACATGGTCGTCGAGCAGATTAACCTCGTCGATGTAGAGGATACCATGGTTGACCGCGGCGAGGATACCCGGATCGATGGTTACCTTTCCCTCCCGGATCGCCCGCTCCACGTCGACGGTGCCCACCACCCGATCTTCGGTCACTCCGAGCGGAAGATCGATGACGCGGACACGGCGCCGTTCGATGTCCAGGTCATTGCCGGTGGCCTTTTTCCCAGTACAGGCGCTGCACATCTCGCCGTCGGGATCACAGTTATATGGACAGTCTCGGACCACGTCGATCTCGGGGAGCACGTCGGCAAGCGCCCTGACCGCGGTGGATTTAGCAGTTCCTTTTTCGCCGCGGATGAGGACACCGCCTATACCAGGGTTGATGGCATTGAGAACGAGTGCACGTTTCATCGTCTCCTGGCCGACAATGGCAGTGAACGGAAGGACGTTCTTCCGTGCCGAATATGACATATTTAAGAATATGATGTGATTAGTGTTAAAGAATTTCGGTTTGATAACAAAATGTGAGCACACCGGGGCGAGGGCGACCCTGCCCCCGCCCAGATTCATGAGGTCTCAAAACTCTTCCGCGATGCCGTAGCCATACGACCGTAGTATCTGGCTCCCCCTCTGTTCCGGGTATGCAGCAAGCACAAGCCCACGCGCCTCCAGAAACTCCTCAGCAGCGATGAGAGAGATGGCCTGGATCTGCTCGTCTTCGCCCGGCTCCATCGACCAGATGTGGATGTAGTAGACGTCCGGCAACCCCTCCTCTTCATGCAGGTAGAGATCCTTTCCGCGCGCGAATGCACCGCCGACATCGCCTCCTCGCGGCGCGAGGTAGAGCCAGGCATCGCGGTCGGTGTCGAGGAGGATCTCGCCTTTTTTGGATTGAATGCTTTTCTTCATGGTCAGTCACCTCTGCCCTGTCGGTCGTGCAGGGCAGTTCGGCAGGCGACGACGATGTAAACCGGGAGCCTGGTGAGGTAACCATGGCTTTTCGGCGATCCTGCCGTCACCTGCCGGACAGAGATAGAACGGCCAGTATTATATATTTTATCATTCTTAAGATCAAGTAATATTATATTATAGATAAGTAGCATTAATTCACCCAACGGCGTCACCGTCCCTGTCTTTCACCGTCCGACCGAACCCTTCATGCCGGATAGCGCCCCGGGAAGCGACCGATACGCGGAAAAACGGATTTGTCGAACTCTTTCTCTGCCTGCTCTCGGAGATGGCAATTCCCGGGCGCAACAGTCCACCGGGTTTCGCCATGCCAGCCCCGCAGGGTGGGGGTAGTGAGAGGGGCAGAGTATTGTGCGCTAGAG
>JBAYQF010000082.1:0-6924 GCA_041677325.1 Methanoculleus sp. | reverse complement strand
TGACCCCGGTTCCGCATCGAGATCGAGGTAGAGTGAACCGAACCGGAGCGAGGCAACGGCGGCCGGATCAAAGGGTGGGGCGAAGACCTCAACTCGTCTTCCGGGATACAGGTTCTCGACGATACCAAGGGCGATGACGAAGTTCTCGGGATCGTTGAGGGAGATGAGCCTTCCGCCGATCCCACGGCGGTTCCCTGGATCGGGAACCCTGCCCTGGAGTCCGAGCCCCGGGAGGGGAACACTCTGCAACTCTGCACCGGAAAAATAAGCCCTGAAACGCTCTTCACGGTAACGCCGCCGCACTGTGGCAGGGCGGACAACGACAGCAGGAGAGACGGCAATCCGATGGATTGTAATCCCGGGATGGCGCGCGAAGTTCGCGAGCAGCCGTTCGAGCTCGCGCCCGCGCTGGAGGGCGACGATGCGGGTGGGACGAAGGAGATCGATCATCTGGAACTGGAACTCAGCGCCCACATCGCCTGATATGATCCCGGGCGAATCGATGACGGTGGTGTGGACAGAGAGTTCATCGGCTTTCTCGACGAGGCGTTTTGCTGCCGTCAGCGTCTGGACGAAGTGGCCGCCCGGGGATGTCGAGCCGACGAACCGGAGATACGGGGCGGAGGGGCGGGGATAGACGGCCATCCCCCCGGTCGTCGGCGGGCCGATCCAGGATTGCCCGGTATCGCAGTCGACGTATGCCGCCATCTCCTGCCGCGCCACCGTATCGACAAGGTAACGACAGAACGTCGTCTTCCCGCTATCCGTTGCTCCGACGACATAGACACTTTCCCGGACTCCTGAGCCCTGGAGCGCCGTAGTGAGGTCTTCCCACCCTTCCTCGATACTGATCAAACCGCTACACTCCTCTTGATGAACTGTTGCGCCCGATAGTTATAGTGCTTGATGGAGCGCTCCCCGCCCCGGGGGCCGTACCCTCCCGGGGAAGAGGCTTTATCCCGGGGATGCCCTTACCTGCAGCCCATGAACAGAACAGCAGGAACCACCGAACCGGTGCCGGCAGCCCTCGGCAGGACGTTTCCCACCCTCATGGCGACATCCCTCACCGGCAGGGTCGTCACCCTTCCAGACGATGCCGGGGGCACTGCCTCGCTCATCGTCCTCGTCCTTCTTGAGTCTGCAGGGCCGATGGTGGAGTCATGGAACAACCCGTTCTCCGGGGCGTTCACCGAGAACCCCCGGGTGACGACCTACCTTGTTGCCGTCGTCGGCGACAGCCTCATAGGAAAATCCCTTGCCGACCGCATCCGGCAGGGTCTCGCAGGCGGCACTCCCCCGGCAAAGCACGACCAGGTGCTGATCGTTCCGGATGATATCGAGCAGTGCCGGCGGGCATATGCGATCAGCGATCCGTCGCTCGCATACATCTATCTCCTGGACGGGCGTGGAATCATCCGCTGGATGGAGAAAGGGACTGCAACACCGGAGGGGCTTGCCGGGCTTCTCGATACCGCCGGGGAGATGCTTGAACCGTTGCTCACGTGACCCACGGCAATGGGCTGATGGAGTCGGGCAGTACAGGGGAGCCACAACCGCCCTCCCCTTCTTCCGGCCGGTAAGGATCCGATGTCTCGGGCACCCGCATGGGTTCCATCAATGAGGTTAGAGGTTTTTTAGGGCAACAATATCGGTCACGCCGGTAAGTTTCCAGATGTTTGAACGCTCTTCAGAGGCGATCGCCTCGATCGGATCATTTGGATCGTGCCCGAGCGCCGCAAAAATATTTCTTGAGAGGTTGTGCGCCTTGATCATATTCACGAACCTCTCCCTGATGAGTTTCTTCTCGATCGCATCCTCAAGCTGCACCAGATACCCCTGCATCGTCACAAAGGTGTAGCAGGAGAGATCGCCGGAGTACTTCTCAATCTCAACCGAGACATACGGGTGCTGTCGGAAGAGGTCGTTTTTCCTTCCATATTTGGTTGCCAGGAAGTAGAGGAATTTTCCGTCGAAGACGTAGAGGAACGGAGCGATATACGGGTATTTACTGCCCTGGAATGCGATACGGCTGAGAAATCCCTCTTCGATGAGTGCATCGTACTCTGCTTTACTCATATTCGGTATCTTCACGATCTCCATTGAGTGCCCTCCTATGCCGGTAATCCACGAGAGTTCATATAAGTTTCCACAGCAGAGCACAGCAGCTCCGGCGAGCGCCGGATTTATCTTCAAGATGTTTGCCCCGGCAACCGGCGACCCCGGGGTTTTCTCTCCCGTAACCGGGTCGTGTCCCCGCACCTCGCGAATCCGTATCGCAGTATGGGCGGGTGTAGCAGGCCTGTAATCCTCCGGTATCCGGGCTTGTGGATGCTGCCGAAGGCCCGGTATCGCAAACAGTTTCGCAAGAGAGCCGTTTTTTTCAAAAGGAAATATAATAATATTTATATTTAATTAGTTGAAAGAAAAATGTGCATGAGCAAGTACCACCAGAACGCTCTGGTTCTCCTTGGGATTGCCGTTTGTGCGGGATTCCTTCTCACCACACCGGCTGATGCCGGTTCCGGCCAGGGGCTCGCATCCCTTGGGTCAGGAGAGCTGCTGCCGCTCGCGTTCAGAGAAACTCCGACAGCGAAGAGCAGCCCGGAGCCATCCGGTGACCCTGTACTTCCAGCGAACGGCACCTCCGACGTAATCTCTCTCCTCCCGGGGGATGTAGCAGACCCCGGCAAGGAGAACACCACCGGTATAGCCCTCACATCGCCTGAGAACGAGACAGAGGCCGTGCCCACGACCGCGACCGAGTCTTACGACGACGAACGGCTGGCAGGACTGGTCGATACCGCCAGCATCCGCCTGATGCGTCTCTCGATGGAGCATGCCCATGCCCTCTATCTGCAGGACGAAGACGCCGCCGCCGTAGCAGCGGATGACCTGTATGCATTCTCCGTCAGGTTGCTCGGCGAGGTGCAGCCGCTTCGCGTCTCTCCGGAACGGCAGCCCTTCAAGGATGAGTTTGTCAGGTCGCTTGAGGCATACTCCAGAGCAAGCTCGAAACTTCTCAGCCCGGCCGATGCCGGAGAAGATGCAGTTCCAGCAGCTTTCAGCGATATGGCAACGGCATCGGAGAATCTTGAGGCAGTCAGTCGCGAGGCGGGCGAGATACAATCGGGGAGTCCCCGTACAGTCACGACGACCGCCACCCCTCTCGCAGCCCGGGCAACCGGCATCCTGGCTGGAACAGGCCCCGTCGTAGTCCCGCCATCCGGGAAAGCGCTCCGCCTCCTTGAACGCCATACGTATGATGATCCGGACGGTGAGAATATGGCCTCGATACTCGTCGAGTTCACCCGAACCGCAAAAGCATACCAGGAAGTCCCCGGCACCAGATCGACGCCGACCATCGAAGCCGGTGAAGGACGCATGTTCCTTCTCGTCGCCGTCAAGTCGACCAACCTCGGGCACAAGGGCGACTCGGACCTCTACACCATCGAGACACCGACAAGAGGCGCGTTCACCCTTGAGCACGGGGAAGCAGTGTTCACGCCCCTGGATGTCCCGCCCTTCACCACGCTCGGGGAGTCATTCGACGGAAAGCAGCTTGAGCGGTACGAGTCGCTGAAAGGTTATCTCTACTTCGACGTCCCGGATACGTTCGAGGTCGCCGGGGCAACGCTCAGGGCGGATCTCGGGTATGCCGGCACCCCGTTCTGGAGACTTGATGAACGAATCGGCGATGAAGATGCGCTGTAAACCCCACGACCACCTTTTTTCCCGGATCAGAGTGAGAGCAACTCCACGTTCCGGCTCCCGGTATCCAGCACGGCGATGCTTGGCCGCCCGGTCAGGTAACCGCAGGCCTCCCCGGGATTGACGACCAGCGTCCCGCAGAGCGTCCGGACCTGCGCCTGGTGGGTATGACCGTGAACCACGACATCAAAAGCCTTTCGTACAATGAGCGCCTGCAGGAGTTCACGGTCATCCCCGTGGAGCAGCCCTATCGCCATCCCGCCCGCTGTGACGGTGGTGAACAGGCCCCGCAGGCTGAGGTGGGCATGCTCGGCGAACCGCACCGAGAGGAGACGGGGATCGCCGTCGTTGTTTCCGAGGACTCCGATCATGGGCGCCTGCAGGTTTGAGAGGCGCGGGATGACGAACGGCGAGACGTAATCGCCGGCATGGAGCACCAGATCTACCCGCTCTTCATTGAGTTGTTTTACGGCCACGTCCACCATCTCAAGGCAGTCGTGTGTGTCAGAGAGGATCCCGATGCGCATGGATGCATCCTTGGGTACCATCACGATATATGGTTGCCCATTGTCACAGGAAGACGATAGGAGAACACATCTTTCCAGAGCGCCGCTCGTGGATGCGCTACCATGTATGTTGTCCCCGGAATCTGAAGAAATGAAGTATAATTCGGCATTTTTGAGCGTAAAATCTATATAAAACCGCCATCTGATACTGGAATGGGAGCACGTCTCCAGGATAGTATCAGGAGTCTTGAGGAATGGATCTGGAGGGGTACAGCATGTGGGCATACATCAAACATTCAGACGGAAGAACAGAAGAGCGGGAGTTTCCTGCAGGGATATGCGTCGAGATCGGCGATATCCTCGAGGATGGATCGGTCGTCATCGATCTCCCGTACCCTGACGAGACCGAAGACGATACGGACTCCCTGGATTTCTACGACGACTGAGGCGGGACGGACCTCTATCGCCGAAATCTTCCTGCGATCCGGTGCATCGGCTGGACGTTCGCCCCCTCCATCTCACCGAGGGCAAATGCGAACCTTGCACGGATCGTCGGCGGGAGGTCGCTCTCCGGTATCGATATGAAACCGTACTTTCCATAGAAGTCGACGAGGTTCCTGACAGAGTGCATGTAGAGGGTGTCATGCTGGCATGCCTCGACAAGTGCATCCATCGACCGCCGGGCATACCCCCTGCCCCGGAACCTGGCCGGGGTGAAGACACCGTCCACCTCATAGCCGTCAGGATGCCGGCGGCACCTGGCGATGGAGACCAGTTCATCATTCACAAAAACCCCGAATATCCGGTCGATCGCGGGGTCGGCCTTCAACTCATGGTAATCGATCCATATCTCTTCTGCGAGTCCGAATTCATCGCTCCTGAGTTCCCGGGTCTCGATCTCCAGGTGGATCGAGACTGCCAGCACCAGAACCGGCTGGCGCACACACCCTGCAACGGCGCTCGTGACGCTCCCGAGCGGAGCAGGGCCTGCGGCATCACGCCTCCCTATACGCGGGATAGCAACCAGAGATGCGCCTATCTCGTTTGCCACAGCACAGATGGTGCGCGCGGGATCCCCCGACCGCACCAGCGGTTCGGGCTCCCGTCCGGCGGCCGCAAACTCACTCTTCAGGGCGGCGAGCCGATCGGCGGTCTCCTGCTCCGTCCCGGAACGCCCGGGTTCGACGACATGCAGGAACACCGCCGTTTCATCCCCGGTTGCGCCCTCAATGAGCGACCGAACTTCAGGTGCCGGATCGGCGAGATCGGTCGGCACCAGCAGTCGGGAGAAGAGCGGCGTCTCGATCCCTGCCGACTGAGGCATGATCAGGATGTGCACCCGGGCATCCCGAAGCACGGCTGCCGCGACGTTGCCGGAGAAGAGGTTCCGGAGAAGTCCCTGGTCCCTGATCCCCATTGCGATCAGGTTTACCCCCATTTCTGCAGCGGTCCTGAGAATAAGCGCCGGAACACCGCCCCCATCGTCCTCCGCAACCATCACCTCGACGGGGAACCCCTGCCTCTGCACAACCCCCCGCATCCGCTGAAGTGTATCCTCATCAGCAGGCGAAGAAGCAGCCGATCCCCTGACGTGGATGAGGATGACCTCACGGACACCTGGAACCTCGCCGATCCGCTCCGCCGCAGTGAATGAGGCTCTGGAGAGGTCTGTTGGAATAAGCACTTTTGCAAACATACTTCTGCCTCAGACTATCCGGTATCCGCCCGGAGGTACGTGTATCTCAAATCGCGCTCCTTTGCCGGACGTTCCGATCTCCCGGATCGTCATATCCGTGATGGTCAGGATCTCCCGGACGAGGAAGAGCCCGAGCCCGCCCTCGGTGCCGATGCCGTAATCAAAGATCCGCTCCTTCTCCGCCTCGGGGATCCCCGTGCCGTCATCCTCGACGGAGATCGTGAGGCCGTCGCCGAGGATCTGGTAAGTGATGACGACCGAGGACACGGTCTCCCCATGCCGGACAGCGTTCTCGATCAGGTTCGAGAAGACCCGGTCGAGCATCGGGTCGGCGAAGACCTCGAGCCGTTCAACCCAGGAACGGACGGATATATCCGGGAGCAACAGGCACGACGTTGCTTCCAGGATCACCCTCTGAACCGGCTGCCAGCCCGGCGGCCGGAGGCCGAGATCCTGGTAATCGCGGGTGATCTCCGCGCGCCGCTGCACAATCCGGGCCTCCTCTGATATGGCCTCCAGGTGACGGCGGACGGCTGGATCGTCGAACTCTTGTATCCCTGCGGCGATCCGCTCAAGAAGCCCCGATACCGCCACAGCGAGATCGTTTCGGGTGAGGTTTCCAAGCATGTTCAGTTTGGCGTTTGTCCGGCGGAGTGCACCCTCGGCACTCTTCCGGGCGGTGATATCGACGAGTGTGAGGACGATCCGCTCACCGGGGAGCCGGCCGGCCGATATGAGCACCTGAACGGCTGTTCCATCGATCCGGAGGAGCGTCGTCTCGTATTCGTAGACAGTACCGTTCCGGTCGATCTCCGCCTTTAATATCTCCCAGGCGCCGGAATCATCGAAGAACCCGGTGATCGCTTTCCCGACCAGGTTCTTCGCCGCGAATCCAAGGAGTGCGGCGCCCACGTAATTTGCCTCCTCGATGTACGGCCCGGCCTCACCCGGGGCAACGACGAACGTTCCTGCCTCCGAGTTGTCGAATATCCCACGGTATCGCTCTTCCTGCTC
>JBAYQF010000081.1:0-6979 GCA_041677325.1 Methanoculleus sp. | reverse complement strand
GTCTCCCCAGAGTTACACCGGGGAGGAGCCCGCCGCGCTCCGGGCAAGGGAGCACGCCTTCGACCCCTACGCCCAGGTGCAGGCCCGTCTCGGGCAGTTCGAGGCGCTCGGCCACCACGTCGACAAAGCGGAATTGATCGTCATGGGCGGGACGATGACCGCCCGCCCGCTCGAGTACCAGGAGTGGTTCGTCGGGGCCGCCGTCCAGGCGATGAACGACTACCCGCGGGCGGAGACGCCGCACGATAAGCCCGATCTCGATGCGATATTTGCCGCAAACGAGTTGGCGCGGGTCAGGTGCGTCGCCACCACCTTCGAGACGAGGCCGGACTGGTGCCGGGAGGAGCACATCGACCGGATGCTCTCGATGGGCGTGACCAAGGTGGAACTCGGCGTCCAGCACCTGGACGACCGGATCCTCGACTACAACCGCCGCGGCCACGCGGTCGCGGACTCGGTCGCGGCAAACTGCCTCCTCCGCGACGCCGGGTTGAAGGTCGGGTTCCACATGATGCCGAACCTCCCGGGAGCGAGGATGGAGGACGACCGGCGGATGGTCAGGGAACTCTTCGCGGATCCACGGTTCCGGCCGGACTTCCTGAAGATCTACCCGACCCTTGTGACGCCGGGTTCAGAGATCGAGAGCCTCTGGGAACGGGGGGAGTACCTGCCCTACACCGAGGATGACCTGATCGACCTCGTCGCCTATGCAAAATCCCTCCTCCCGGAGTACGTCCGCCTCCAGCGGATCCAGCGCGACATCCCGGCAAAATTGATCGTCGCGGGCTCACGGCACAGCAACTTCCGCCAGCTTGCAGAGGCGCGGCTCCACGAGCAGGGGCTCCGGTGCCGGTGCATCCGCTGCCGCGAGGTGGGAAGAGCGCCCGAACCGGAGGAGACGGCTATATCGACCCTGGCATACCGGGCATGCGACGGGGAGGAGCGGTTCATCCAGGCGGGATCGGAGGACGTCCTCGTCGGGTTTGCCCGGCTCCGGTTCCCGAACCGGCCGTTCCGCGCGGAACTCGACGGCGCAGCGCTCCTGCGCGAGCTCCACGTCTACGGGAGCGTGGTGCCTATCAGCGCCCCGGCATCCGCCGACGAGTGGCAGCACCGGAGTTTCGGCAGCATTCTCCTCGCCGCGGCCGAAGAAGAGGCACGCGATCACGGCTACCGACGCCTCGCGGTGATGAGCGGCGTCGGTGTCCGCCCATACTACAGGAAACAGGGATATGAACGAGAGGGGCCATATATGATCAAGACGTTCTCATGAAGCCCGCAACGCTCGAATTTGTGAAGCAGAGGTTCGCCGGGTATTACCAGAGGGTGAACCTCGCCCCCCCCTCCTCCCTCGAGCAGCGCGAATGGGGATTCATCTTCTTCGACGCCGCGGCCGAAGTCCGGATGCGGCGGCATATGGCGTTCGTCGATCCGCTGGAACTCGGCGCATACGTAAAAAACCTGATCCCCGCCCACATCTACTACTCGACGGCCTATTACCAGACGCCGTCGGCGCCGACGATGAACGAGAAGAACTGGGCGGGGGCCGACCTCATATTCGATCTCGACGCCGACCAGATCGTCCGCGGGCCGTATGCGATGATGCTTGCGCGGGTCAAGGAGGAGACCGGGAAACTGCTCGCGATGCTGACCGACGAACTCGGGTTTTCCCGAAACCAGATCCGGCTCGCCTTCTCCGGGGGGCGCGGCTACCATATCCATGTCACCGAGATCGCCGTCCGGGGATGGAGCAGCCAGGAACGACGCGAGATCGTCGATTATGTCTGTGGTATCGGGCTCGATCCGGCTGTGATGCTCGCGCCGGGCGGCAGCGAAACCGGGTGGCGGCAACGGTACGTGGAAGCGTTCCGCACCCACCTTGCAGGGATTGCGGCCCGTGATCCGGCAGATGCGGCGACGTACCTCTCCGCACTCGACGGTATCGGGAAGCGGACGGCCGCGAATTTCCTCGAGGATATCGAGAAGAACGCTGCGAAAACGCCGGAGGAACTCCTCAAAGACCGGGTCGTCCAGGCGATTGTGGCCGCGCCCGACTTCGAGGAGAGGCTCCGGGATGCCGGGGCGCGGGCGGACGAACCGGTCACGACCGATATCAAGCGGCTGATCCGGGCACCGGGGTCGTTGCACGGCGGCAGCGGCATGCGGGTCGTGCCGCTCGGGCTCAGGGACTTTGCGGACTTCGATCCGCTCGTGGATGCGGTGGTCTTCGGTGACCGCAACGTACGGATCGACATGAAGGCAAACCTCACCACATCCCTGCTCGGGAATACGTATGCGCTCAACACAGGAATCCAGAACGTCCCCGAAGCGCTCGCGATCTTCCTCTGCTGCCGGGGTGTGGCGGAGATAGCCGGAGGTGCATGAAGTATGGCCGCCGACATCCTGGAGAAACTCCGGCAGATGCTCCTTGATATGCAGCACACGGGGAGGCTCTCCTACATCGAGCCCGGCCTCTACGACAACGCCCGCGCATACGTCGAGAAACGCAAAACGGACTACTACGACCTCAAAAACCCCCTCGAAAGCCGTATGGGGAGCCTTCTCATCGAAGAGATAGGGAGCGTCACCGAGACCGTCCAGGAGATCTTCGCGGTCAGGACCCGGCAGGTCCTCGATCTCGCGTTCCAGCAGATGGAAGGGCAGTATGTCGATAAGGAGGAGGCTCGCAAGATGCTCCCCGAAGAGCGGGCGATGTATGAGCGGATCATCGGCGCCATCGAGGAGTGCCGGGAGGCGCTCATCCACGGCGAGATAGTCCCGTTCAACGGCGACGATCTGGCCGCCATCGACCATGACGGCGAGACCGACGGCATGGTGGAGGCGCGGGAGACGCCGGCCGCCCCCGTTCCCCGCCCGATCTCGTCTCCCTATGCCCTCGTGCATATCCGCTCCGATGTGGAGTCGTTCATGGGTATGGACGGCAGGACGTACGTCCTGAAGATGGGGGATATCGTCACTCTGCCGGAAAACAATGCAGATGTGCTCTGCGAGCACGACATAGCCTTAAATATTAGGCTTAACAAGTAATATAGGTACTCGAATCTATTGAATAGAGGTTACTATCATGAAAATGCCGTCAAAATTCAAGACGTACTGCCCGTTCTGCAGGAGCCACCAGGTTCACGAAGTCGCGAAGGTAAAGAAGGGCAAAGTGCGCCACTTCAACTGGATCGACCGCCAGAAGGCACGCAGAAGCACAGTGGGCAATATGGGCAAATTCAACAAGGTGCCCGGCGGCGACAAGCCGACGAAGAGAATAAATGTGAAATACCGGTGCACGGTCTGCGGAAAGTCGCATCTCAGGCCGGGGTTCCGGATCGGCAAATTCGAGCTTACGGAGTGAGTTGACAATGGTCCGGGTAAACAGAGAGAACAGGAGCACATTCCTCCGGGTAAAGTGTCCTGACTGCGAAAACGAACAGGTAGTCTTTGAACGAGCAAGCACCGTCGTGGAGTGCAACGTCTGCGGGCGTATCCTTGCAGAGCCCCACGGGGGGAAAGCTGATATAAAAGCTGAGATAATGGCAATACTTGAGTGATAACTGCATGAACGAGAGAGAGTGGCCCGAAGAAGGAGAGCTCGTTGTCTGCACGGTCGCGGACGTCAAGGACTTTGCGGCGTTCGTGACCCTGGATGAGTACGATGGGCGAAGAGGGCTCATACCGATATCTGAGATAGCGCGGGGCTGGATCAAGTACATCCGGGACTTCGTACGAGAAGGACAGAAAGTCGTCTGCAAAGTCCTGAACGTGGATTCCAATCGCGGTCACATCGATCTCTCGTTAAAAGACGTAAACGAGCACCAGCGCCGTGAAAAGATCCACGAATGGAAGAACGAGCAGAAGGCCGAGAAATGGATCGGGTTCGCTGCCGAAGCATCGGGAGCGGACAGGAAGATCATCGAAGAGGCCCTATACCGCGAATATAGCCAGCTATATCAAGCCTTCGAGGATATCGTCACCACCGGCGGCGAGGCAGTGGACAAGCTGAACCTCGATGAACCGGTCAAAGAAGCGCTCATCGCTGTTGCAAACGAGAACGTGAAGGTATCAAGGGTGACGATCACCGGACACCTTGTCCTGACATCGCCCCGGCCCGATGGCGTCAACGTGATCCGCCGGGCGCTCCGGAGCGCGCAACCGAAGGTCGAGAACGTGGATATCGACCTGATCTACGTTGGAGCCCCGAAATACCGGATAAAAGTGACCGCACCCGATTATAAAGAGGCCGAGAAGGCGATCGAGAAGGCAGCAAGCGCCGCCGTCGGCGTGGTTGAACGGGCCGGCGGTTCCGGCAGGTTTATCCGGAGACAGAAGGCCGGATAAGACCCCATGAGTAACCGCATTCGCCGCTGTCCCCACGACCGGATATACACGCTCTCGAACCTCTGTCCGGTATGCGACCGACCGAGCCGGTCGGCCCATCCGGCACGATTTTCGCCTGAGGACAGGTACGGCATATACAGGAGGGCCGCACGCAGATGGAACACGTCAGAGTAACCTTTCTACGGGATGACAATATCGATGCCCCGATCCTGATCGAGGGGCTGCCCGGCATAGGACATGTCGGAAAACTCGTTGCCGATCACCTGATCCATGAGCTCAATGCGGAGAAGATAGGAGAGATCTCCTCTCTCCACTTTCCTCCGCAGGTCATCGTCAACGAACAGGGCATCACCCACCTCGTCAGCAACGAGATCTACCGCGGCGAGAAGGATGGCCGGACAGCCCTCTTTCTCGTCGGGGATTTCCAGAGCAGTTCGGCCGAGGGCCATTACGTCCTCGCGGAGCATTACCTGGATATCGCCGGAGATCTCGGTGTTGAGCGGATATACACGCTCGGCGGTTATGGTGTCGGCCACCTCGTCGAGAGCCCGAGGGTGCTCTGTGCCGTCAACATGGAGCATCTCCGTCCCGAGGTGGAGGCCGCAGGAGGATCGTTTGAGAATGCAGGAAGCGGGGGCATGATCGTGGGCGCGTCCGGCCTCCTGCTCGGCCTCGGCAAGGTGCGGGGGATCGAGGGCGTCTGCCTGATGGGCGAGACGAGCGGCTACATCGTCGACCCAAAGAGTGCCGATAGCCTTCTTGCGGTGCTCTCCGGCCTGATCGGGATCGAGGTCGATCATACCTCCCTCCAGCGGCGGGCTGAGGATATGGAGCAGATCCTGGCCAAGATTCAGGAGGCCGAAGAGGCCAAAAACCGCGAAGATCTAAACTATATCGGCTAATCTTTTTTTGGGGGAGAACGGTTCCATCGTATTGCTGGATACCGCTGTCGTGGAGAAAATAGGGAAGCGATCTCATCCGCAGGTTATGCGGGTGCATCAATCCTCCGCAGGTTAAAGGACAGCCTCCTTGAACTTATCAAAACCGATCCGCTCGATCGTATCTCCAAGACGCTCGGGAGCCTTCCCATTCTCCTGGTAGAACGCGATCACCTTCCTTGCCAGGGCAAGGGCCTGTTCCTCGGTCAATCCCCCAACAAGCTCCTGGGCCAGCCTGGCTGTCCCACCGCCTTTGCCACCGACGACCGCCATAAACCCGTCATCGGTGCCGACGAACCCGAGATCGCGCATCCAGGGATCGCTGCAGCAGTTGGTGCAGCCCGAGACGGCCATCTTGAACTTCGCAGGCGCGGGCTTGCCGTAGAACTCTTTGTCAAGAGCAAATCCAAGTCCCGGGCTGTCCTGTTTGGCGCGCTTGCAGGACCTGGTGCCGGGGCACATCTGGATGCTCCGGATGGTCAGGCCGATGGCTTTTGAACTGTCGGCGAACTCCGCCCATACCGCGTCGAGGTCTTCCTCGCGTATGCCGACGATGATCATCCTCTGGGTACCCGTGAGTTTCACGAACTTCGCACCGTACTTCTCCGCCACATCGGCGATCTTTCTCAGGAAGTCGGGATCGACAAAGCCGCCCGGGATGTGAGGTGCGATCGAGAACGTCTCAAAGTCCCTCTGGACAATTGCCCCTTTAGCAGGAATGTTTGCTTTTGCCATAAGATCAACCTATTACAATTCAGGATTGTCAACTCATCCGATAATAGCTTTTTGAATTGACTCTAAAATCGTAAAAACGCAGTAAGACTAATAAAAGCGTTATCTGACGATATATCAATGCTATTGGGTCCGCCGGCACGAAGAGGTGCGGAGCGGGGGATCGGGAAGGAACCACAGGGGCATCCCCGGCATTCCGCTAACGTAAGGGAGATCGGCCGCCGGACCATCCACTTCCGATCTCCGCGTGTATCAGGGTGAGAGGAGGGTCAAATCCCGGTCACCGGGAGCCCGGCAGCCTTCCAGGCGCTCAGGCCGCCCTCAATCTCGTAGATCTCGTTGAACCCGGCACCGCGCATCATCTCACGGATACCGGCGCTCCGCCCACCCCGCTGGCAGTATATGAGGTACGTCCCCTCCCGGTCGAGGGTATCGAGGTGCTCTCCGAAATGCGCTGAATCGATGTTGATCGCGCCCGGAACCTGCCCGCTGGCGAGCTCGTCGGCTCTGCGAAGGTCGATGATGACAAAACCCGGATCTCCCTGCCTCTCCTCTATCAGGGCGGATGCCTCAAGTGGCGCGATCGTCCGGACAACTTCCGCCTGCCCATCGTCGAGACACCCGCCGGCGAGCACAAGTGCAACAGCAAACATGGCCGCAACCCCGGGAGAGAGATGAATACTCATATGTTCATGTCACAACCGGAAAGATAAAGCGGTTTCGCTCACCCCGCTCTCAAAGAACAGGCCCGGTCAGATCGGGCTATCGAACTCAAGCAGTGTGCCATCGAGTGTCATCACTGCCCGGAAGGTCTCCGGTGCGTCCAGGGCAACGACCTCGCCGTGATCTACCACCGCAACCCTGGTGCAGATCGCTTCCGTCTCCTCCACATCGTGCGTCGTAAAGATGATCGTCGTCTTCCGCTCGCGGTTCAGCCGTCGGAGCAGATCCCAGATCTTCCG
>JBAYQF010000080.1:0-7005 GCA_041677325.1 Methanoculleus sp. | reverse complement strand
GTCAGGAGCACTGCTGTGCGGGACGAGGAGATCATGACGAGCATCATCGATTACGGCACGCCCCGGCGCGACCGGCCGTCGCTTGCAACCGTCAGCTACGCCGACCTCAAGAGCGGGTCGGTCGAGATCGGCGGCGAGAGGATCAGGACATCGTCACTCTCAAGTTACCGGCGGGCACGGGCGGTTGCGGTGGAACTCAAAGACTGGATCGAGAGAGGAAAGATGGAACTTGCCCTTCCCACCCGCAGGATCGACCCTGCGAAACGCTCCCGCCCCATGCGGGAGACGGCCATCACCCCCCGCGTCCGCGATATCATGAACCGGCAGGTGATCAGCATCACAGAGGATGAGGAGATCCGGGTTGCGGCAAAACGGCTCCTCAAGGACGAGACGAACCATCTCCCGATCCTCGACGGTAACGGGACGCTGGTCGGGATCATCACCACCTACGACGTCTCGAAGGCGGTGGTGACGGATGGCCGCCTCCGGCAGGTGAAGGACATCATGACCCGGAACGTGATCAAGACGACACCGGACGAACCGGTGGACGTCGCCGCCCAGAAACTGAAGCAGAACAACATCAGCGCTCTTCCCGTGGTGGATACGGCGAACAGGGTGGTCGGTATCCTCTCGGCGATCGATCTCGGAAAACTCTTCGGCGGGAGGTGGCAGCGATGAAACTCCTGCTGGCGTTCACCCGAAAGGGGAAGGCCGACCCGGGAAGGGAACCGGTCATCGCACGGGTGGTGAAGGAGACCGGCGTCCTCATCAACGTCGAGAAAGCGAACATCGACTCAATGGCCGGGGAGGTGCTGATCGATGTGCCGGATGCGGATGCCGCCCTGGTCCGGCGGCGCCTTGAAGAGATGGGCGTCGCCGTCCGCGTGATGGAGAATGCCATCATCCGCGACGAGGATGAGTGTGTCGACTGCGGGGCGTGCATCAGCGTCTGTCCGCAGGAGGTCTTCTCCTTTGATGTGGAGTGGCGCCTCTGCGTGGATTCTGAACGCTGCGTCCTCTGCGGTAAGTGCATCCGGGCATGCCCACACAGCGCCCTCTCGCAGCAAGGATGATCCGGGAGCACTTCGAGTTCCGGCAGACGATCACGACGATCCTCGCGGACGATCTCCGGCACATCGATGCAGCGAAGTCGGGCATACTGGCCGCCCGGCAGGAGGTTGAGCGGCAGATCGCCCTCGACCCTTATTTTCTGGCAACATTTGAACCATATACCCCGAAAGATCCCACAAAAATCCCGGCAAGCATGGCCGGGGCGGCTGCGGAGGCCGGGGTCGGGCCGATGGCGGCGGTCGCAGGCGCCATAGCACGAGCGGGGGTGGAGGCGATGATCGAGGCCGGTGCAACATTCGGCCTCGTCGATAACGGCGGGGATATTGCTCTCGTGAGCGACCGCGAGATGAAGATCGGCATCTACGCGGGCACATCCCCCCTGAGCAGACGGATCGCGTTCCGGGTTCCCCCGGAGGAGAAGATCCTCGGTATCTGCACCTCATCGGCGACCGTGGGGCCGTCGATCAGTTTCGGAACTGCGGATGCCGTGACGGTCATATCCCCGGATGTCATCGCCGCGGATGCCTGGGCAACGGCGATCTGCAACCGGATCACGGCAGACGATACCTCGGTCCTCGATGAACTCGAAGGAACGGGCATCCGGGGCGTGCTTGCCGTCATCGGCGACGTGGTGATCACCCGGGGCGACCTCCCGCCGATCGTCCGGGCAAGGGTGGACGAGCGGCTGATCACCGCCGGCAAACAGCCGATCTAAAGACATTCATCCATATAGAGGGCAACCTCCGCGTACGCCTCCGCACCGCTGAACCGCGCGAGCGTACTCTCCCCATCGGTGAGGAGGACGATCGGCTCTCCGTCTTCCAGCGAGAAGATCACCTCGTATATATCGACCTCATCGATGACGAGCCCTCGTGCAAGGTCCGATGCGGCATGGAGCTGTAACCGCTCCATCGTCAATTCATCCGGCGTCTCCCGGAAGTAGTAGTAAAAAACCTGGTACGCGTTGAGGAGATCAGAGGAGAGCAGCGCTTTCCGGGTCTCTTCATCAAGCGTATCCAGCATCTTCGCAAGGAGTTCGTCGTTATCCTCGCTCGCCTCAAAGAGGCTGTCGGCAAGTTCCGCCAGTTCCCTGTAATCGACCATACCGGTTCCCACCTGCACATTCCAATCTCTCATGCTGGAAAAGGATCACGCCAGCAGAGCCGGAACCGTGCATGAATAACTATATCGGTCTCCCGGGAAAAAAGAATAGGTGTGCGTGAGGAAGATCTGGATTGGACCGTATATCACCGGATTCCCCAAAACGGCGCCATCACGGTCGAAGACCTGGTAGCAGCCACCGGGTTTGAACCCGGTGTGGTGACAGCATCGCTCGAACGCCTTGGGCATTGTCTTCTTATCAGCCGCTCGGAGGAGATGGTGCGCCTTCTCACCATCCAGGAATCGTTTGTCGAGTGCCAGTGCCGCCATACCACGGAAGATCTGCCGTTTGTCATCGAGAACGGCGTGATCCGGGCAAAACGGGGAGATGAGTGAGCAACATGCCCGAAGTAGCCGTGCTCCGGATAGGCCACCGGCCTGAACGCGATCAGCGGGTGACGACCCATGTGGGGCTTGCAGCGCGGGCGCTCGGTGCCCGGGGGATGTACCTCGCAGCAGACGATCCCGGCGTCGCCACGAGTATAACGGACGTGGCTTCCCGGTGGGGGGGAGACTTCTTCATCGAGAACGACGTGAAGTGGCGACGGTGTATCCAGGACTGGAAAGCCGCCGGCGGCAAGGTCGCCCATCTCACGATGTATGGGCTTCGCATGACCGATGTCATCGACGATATCCGTAAGGAAGAACGGGTGCTCGTCGTGGTCGGGGCGGAGAAGGTGCCGGGCGACATCTACGGGCTTGCCGACTACAACGTCTCGGTGACCACCCAGCCCCACTCCGAGATATCGAGCCTCGCCCTCTTCCTTGACCATCTCTTCGAGGGGAAAGAACTCAACCGGGAGTACCCGGACGCGAAGATCCGGATCGAGCCGGCAAAAGCAGGTAAGAAGACGGTGGAGCGGTGAAAGGGCGGATTCTGGTTGCGGGGTTTGCAACGCGGCATGTGGCGCAATCGGCCCACCGGGCCGGCTATGCGGTCTACGCCGTCGACCATTTCTGCGACCGGGATCTCGGCTGGTACACGGAGGCATGCCTCAAGTTCGACGAACTCGACGAACTCCCGGAGAAGATCATCGAACTCGCCGCCCGCCACCCGGTCGATGCCCTGGTCGTCGCATCGGGTGCCGAGACCATCGGGACGACGATCCCGCTCTGCGGTACGCCGCCCGCGAAGGTGGAGCGGTTTCTCGACAAACTGGAGATCCAGCGGTTCTTTGAAGGATTGGATGTGCCGGTTCCCCCGCTTGCGGAGGAGGGGCGCTACCCGGTGATGGTCAAGCCGCGCCGGGGGGCCGGGGGATGGCGGAACGCGGTCGTGAGGACAGAGGAAGAACGTCGCCGGTGGGAGGAGGCCTGGCCGGAGATCCCCTATATTGCACAGGATCTCGTCGACGGCATCCCGTCGAGCGTCTCCTGCATCGCGGACGGTCGGCGTGCGCGAGCAATCGCGGTCAACCGGCAGATCCTCAGGGGCGGGGGGGAGAGCGCCCATGGGTTTGCCGGTTCGGCCACGCCGTTCTCTCATCCGCTCGCCGGAGAGATGATCGCGGCGGCGGAGCGGGTTTGCGCTGCAAGCGGGTGCGTGGGCTCGGTCGGGGTTGATTTCATGGCCGGGGATGAATTCTGGGCGATCGAGATCAACCCCCGGTTCCAGGCCACCCTGGATACCGTCGAGATGGCGACGGGAGAGAGCATCTTTGCCATGCATATGGATGCCTGTCGCGGGATCGTCCCGGCGGCGATGCCCGTCCCGCGGCGGGTTGCAGTCCGGCGGATCCTCTTTGCCGAACGGGATATGCAGGTTGATGCCGACCTCTCAGGTCTTGCACCCCGCGTTGCCGATATTCCCTGGCCCGGAACCGGGTTTGAGGAGGGGCATGCGGTCGTGAGCGTATACGGCTGCGGCACGACGGAGGAAGAGGCATATGCCGACCTCGATAGGAATACCGAGGCTGCCCGAAGGCTGATCGGGAGATGAACCCCTCAGGATAGGCAAAGTGAATTAAAGATAAAGAACAGAGTATGGTAGCATCGATGCGGCGATATATTTTTGTATGTAATCCAGTTATGGGAGAGATTTGAGCATGGTATCCGTCACTGAACTGTTGAATGACCCGGCAATCAACGCCTATATGCTGCGTATGATCAAGGAGGAGGGACTCGAACTACTCAGGCGGTTCCCTGAAGAAGGAGAACATAGTGACGAGGAACTTGCCGAGATGACCGGGGTCAATCTCAACACCGTTCGTCATACCCTTTACACGCTCTATGAGCGGCGCCTGGCTGAATACCGGCGGCTGAAGAACACCGAGACCGGCTGGCTCACCTATCTCTGGCACCTCCGCCTCGACCGTATCCACGACGTGATCGAGGAGCAGGTCCGCGATGTGCTTGACCATCTTGATGCCCGGCTCGCCTACGAAGAGAAGAACGATTTTTACATGTGCCGGAACTGCAGCATCATCTATACCTTCACGGACGCGGCAAACTGGAACTTCGAGTGCCCGAACTGTGAGGAGATGCTCGATCACTTCGACAACGAACTCCTCGCTGTTGCTCTCAGAAAGAGGATCGAAAGGATCAAGGAGAGCCTCGGGAGTGCGTGAAGAGGACTGCATCGCTCTTCTCAGGCGGGCGGGGTGTTCTGAGGGGGTCATCGCACACTGTCGGGCGGTGCGCGACCTTGCGCTCGCCTACGCGTCCGATCCCCTGGTCGACCGCGATCTGGTCGAGACAGGCGCCTTTCTCCACGACATCGGCCGGGGGGTGACGCACGACCTCCGCCACGCCGAAGCGGGCGGCGATATATGTCGGGCGTCCGGCCTCGATGAGGCGGTCGCCACCATCGTCGAGCGGCATATCGGGGCGGGGTTGACGGCCGACGAGTGCTCTCTGCTGGGGCTTATTCCACGCGACTGCATGCCCCGCACACTCGAGGAGAAGATCGTTGCACACGCAGACAACCTGGTGAAGGGAACCCGTACCATCGCGCTCGAAGAGCGGTTGCAGCATGCAATCGCCCTCCCGAAAAAGCAGAGAAAGCGTATCCGGCGACTTATGCAGGAGATGGAACTCTTCAGATGACGAGCTGTTTTACCTGCGGAAGAGCCCGCATATCCTCGTAGACCGAGGCCGGGATCCGCGGTTCGTCGACGATCATCACGAGCCTGGGCGTCTCGGCAAGGCAGGGGTCGGTGACGAAGATCTGGCGTATGGAGAGGTTGTGTTCGACGAGAACCTCGACCGCCGCTCCGACGATCCCTTTCTGCTGCGCATCCTTCGGGTAGAGCGTTATGACCGAGAGGCCGAGGGCTTCTGCGACCAGGGAGAGATCCGGCGCGGCACGCATCCGGAGGAAGAGCTCGCGCAATCCGGGGTTATCGAGGATGCGGCGGGCGGTGGCGTCGACGACCCTCCGATCGGTCTCGATCGCCCTGCCGATGTGCGTCGCGGGGATCTCGATGCCGTTGCAGACGATACGGCCTTCTTCATTGATGCCGAACCCGTTCTCCAGCATAAAACGGATTACCCGGCCATGGGACGGCGAATCGGCAAACTCCCGTGAGATGTCGGCCCACATGCGAGATCGTTGGATACGGGCGCATAAATACACATCGTAGACACATACGGGACACCGGAGTACAGGTATAGCCGGAAGGACTCGAGGTCCCCGGACGGTTCATCCCCTCTCTCACTCGCCTGCAGGAGCCGGGGTTCCGGCGGAGTAAGATATTTCAGGTTGCAGCGCGTTGTATAGTGGGTACCAGAGCGAGGGTTGCCAAGCCAGGTCAAAGGCGCCAGGTTGAGGGCCTGGTCTCGTAGGAGTTCGTGAGTTCGAATCTCACCCCTCGCATTCGATTCACCATGGGGCGTTTGTCGCCCTGTTGCGTTTTTCTATCCATATTACACCGCATCCACAGATACACGGAGAGACCCGGTACGGCCTCAGCTGTTCATGAACATGTTTGAGGCTGGCCCGGGAAGCCGGACCGGCGACGAAACCCCGTGACCCCGGGTATGCTGTGAGGGGGAGTGAGGAAGAAAACGGATCCGGACGCGCCGCGCCGGTGCTCCGGGCGGATGGTTGAGAGATGCCCGGGTGCCGGGAATACCGGCGCGGCGGGCGTGACCTCCTCTCAGGGTAAAACTGCATAAGGGGTGTATGGATAACCGGTCTCACGACGTGGGAGTACAACCTTCGGGGTTGTTCCGGACGCGGCAAATTAAGAATTTGCCTGTCAGGAGACTCCCGATGGAAGTTTCCATACCCTCCCCCCCGAGACCGGTGACCTCTTGATCTACCCATCATCCCTACAGGTAAAATGGGATATCGTTGTAGATTGAACCGAATTGATACGTTGACACCAGTTTATGTGTTGGAATGAGACGTGATCTGATATTGCTATCCGGTAAGTTTGCAGCGATTGCCTGAAGGACCGCGATGATGAGTGTTAGTAACGCTATCCAGCCTAACAGTGGACACCGTGCCAACAGGCAACAACACTTGTATCTACTATATGATAAATTCTTCCATCCACCATTTTCACAATATCGCTTTTTTTACAGGTTAATAATGAAATTAGAGCGTTATTGATGACGGATGCCCTTTTGGCGAAACCCGCGGCGGGAAATAGGGTAGTGCCCTACGAAACAACTGGTCATCTGAGATCCGATCCAGGTGTTTCCGCTTGCATACAATCAAGGCACGGCTTTCCATAGGGTATCGCCATGACTGCCCCCGCCCCTTGAGGGGCGGGGGAGGAGCGCTGAAAGCGCGGGTGGGGTGGGGTTGATAGGAGGGGGGAGACGTTT
>JBAYQF010000079.1:0-7034 GCA_041677325.1 Methanoculleus sp. | reverse complement strand
GTTCGCACAGGCATTCCTCCATGAACCCCGGCTCGCTCTCATCGATGAACCGCTGATCAACCTGGACCCAATCATGCAGCGGACGGTCAAAGATTTCCTGCGGGGTTATGTCCGCGACGGCGGGACGGTCTTCCTCTCCACCCACATCCTTGAGATCGCCGAAGAGATCTGCGACCGTATCGGGGTCATCCATAACGGCAGACTCCTCCACTCCGGCCCGGTCGAAGACCTCACCGCAACGGGCAGGCACCTTGAATCCTTCTTCCTCGATCTGGTGCGGGGCGATGCCGGTGCCTGACCTCTTTCGCGTGATGATGAAAGAAGAGTGGCGGATGCACTCGACGATCTTCGGAAATGTCGGATTCGCCCTCTTCCCGGTGGTCGTCGCGATCCTCGCCCTCCTCGGATCGCTCACCCTTCCGGTATTTGCAGACGTCCTCCCGTATGATGCGGTCGCGCTCCTTGCCCACGCCCTCTTCCTGATCATGGGCGTTATGGTGGGGTCGTTCGGCCTCATGGGGCGGGAGTTCATGAACCGGCGGTTCGGGCAGGCAAGCCTCATCGCTTACGCCTCCCGGAGCCTCCCGATATCGGAGCAGCGGATCTTTGCGACGTTCCTCGTGAAGGACACCGTCTACTACATCCTGCTCTACGTCCTCCCCTTCGCCGCCGGGTTTGCTGCGGCGACGCCGTTCATCGGCATCGACCCGGGTCTGGGGCTCGTTGCGCTCGTCTCCCTCGCACTCGCCTTCCTCCTCGGACTCTCCGCCGTCTGCTTCCTCTCAACCCTCTACGCGCACTCTGTTGTGCTCCTCGCCGGAACGGTGGCGGTGCTTGCGGTTGCAGCGGTTGCAGCGTTCCGCCTCGGCGCGATCACCGTCTCAACCATCCTCCCTCCATACGCTTTCTTCCTCAACCCTGCCCTGGAACCGCTTGCACTCTCGCTCGCGCTCATCCTGGTCCCGGCGATCATCTCGGTGATCTTCGTCACCGTCGAGTATCCCGACCGGGCGAAGCGGTTCAAGAACAGTCTCGAACCCCTCTCCAGGAGGCTCCACGGCCTCGGGAGCGCTCACTTCATCGCAAAAGACGCCCTCGATCTCCTCCGGAGCGAAGGCGGTGCCGGAAAGGTGATCTTCTCATTCCTCATCCCTCTCGGGCTTGTCTGGATCTGCCTCCGGATCATGATCCGGTTCATCCCGGGGATCGATCCCCTTGTGGTCTTTGCGGTCCTGCTCGGCGTGCTGTCGGCCACCATATACAACTGGCTGACCGAGTTCGACTCCTTCACCTCCTATGCCTTCCTGCCGGTGGAGGTCCAGGAGGTGATCGACGCGAAACTGAAGAGCTACGCTCTTCTAAACCTCCTCCCCGCGGCTGTGCTCGTGCTTGCGGCGGCGACCTCCGGCGGGGCGGGGTCGCTCATCCCGGCCTTTGCCGCGTTCGCGTCGGTCTCGGTCTACACCCTTGCAGTGACGGTCTACCTCACGGGCCTCCACCCGAACGTGATGCTCTACTCCGCCTGGGTCTTCCTCCGCTACCTGCTCGCGATAAGCCCGGCGCTCCTGCTCCTCATATTTGCCTCGGTCTTTGACCCCCGGTATGCGCTTTTGAGTCTTCTCCTCATCCTGCCGGCGGCGTTCCTCATCATACGCGCACGGGTGAAGTGGCAGGCGTGGGAGATGCCGCGGTACTGACCCCGGCAGATCCCACTTTCACCCCGCGCGCGGCATACCTCTTAAACCCCAGCAGGAGACTTCGGGAGTATGCTACAGAGAGCGGGCTACCTCCAGAACAGCAGGTGCGCTGCAAGGGACGAATGGGGAAGACCGTGCCGGTTTGTCGAGATCGTCCTCGACGGCAGGCGGTTCGGCGCGAAGGCCGCCGAGCTCCAGCAGGCGCTCAGCG
Organism: Methanoculleus sp.; assembly: GCA_041677325.1. Lineage (GTDB taxonomy): Archaea > Halobacteriota > Methanomicrobia > Methanomicrobiales > Methanoculleaceae > Methanoculleus. Next base: position 5,126 of record JBAYQF010000079.1, on the reverse strand, counting down.
GAAGGCGTCCCGCCCGGATTGTGCTGCTCCACGATGATTGGGGGACGGTGTTCGGGGACACGGTCGGCCGCGCGGAGCGGTCGCGCTCGGGGAAGGCGATCGTCTTCAAGCTCGCCGCCGGCGGGCGCTACACGGTGCCGACTGCAACGCTCCGGGCGGTTCTCGCCCGAAAAGCCGCCTTTGCTTCCGTCTCGGCGATCCTCCCCGCGGAAATCTCCGCCGACCGGCAGCAGGCCTGTATCACCGGGTGACCCCCGTCTCGTGGATCGCGGCCTCCCCGGCATCACGGAACGCCCGCCCTACAGGCCGCTCGACCCGGTAGAGATGCGCGTAGAACCGCGACCGCCGGACCTCGGTCGCCGCCGCGCTGAGAGGTTCTGCGGTCACGCAACCACCTGCTTCCCCACATACTCATCCCAGTGTGCCGCGAGAAACCCCCGGATCCCCCGGCCCGGCCTGTAGGGCGGGTATATCTTCCGGTAGGCCTCTTCGGCATCGGCAAGCCCCCCCGCCGGCAGGACGTCAGTGTAAGCCGCGAGGTAGAGGAGACCGATCGCCGCCGACCGGGAGATGCCGAACCCACAGTGGATCAACACCGGCCGCCCCGTCCCGAGACACCGGTGGATGAAGGCGAGAGCGGCGTCGATGGCCTCTTTCGGAACAGCTTCGGGATCCCTTGTATCGACCAGATTGAGCATCAGCCGGTTTCCCCGCCGGGCGACCAGGTGCTCGGGGTGATCCTTCGGCACCGTCCCGATGGGCGAGTAGGTGACCGCAAGGCAATGGTAGGGGCTCCGGCAGGCGTGCACCACGCACCAGGTATCGTGCGCCTCCACCGTGACCTCGTAATCCTCCTGCGTCCCGACGTACAGGTTCGGGTAGATCTCGATCATCGCCCCGCCTCAAGCGCATACGCCGCCGCACCGAGGAGCGGTGCCCGCCCATCGAGAGTAGAGACGACAATCCGGGGAAGGGCGAGATAGCGGTCGATACGGGGCTCCATGTGCCGTATCAGGATATCCCCGTAGTAGCGGGCGAGCGGCCCATCGAGCACAATCGTCTCGGGTTCGTAGGCGACGACGACAGTCGAGATCCCCCGGGCGTTCACCTCCCCGAGCGCCTCCATGAACGCAAAAGCGACCGGATCACCCGCCTGCGCCGCCGCAAATATCGCACGGGTGGATGAGGCGTCGAAGCTTACGTGCCGGACATCGGTCCTCTTTTGCCATGCCGCGAAGAACCCGGGGATGTTCTTTGCCGAGGCGTAGGCCTCCCAGTGGCCGGCATACCCGCACCCGCATATGAGGTTGTAGCAGGTGTCGACGGGGATATGCCCTATCTCTCCGGCGTTCCCGCTCGTACCGAGGAGAAGGCGGCCGTTTGCCACTACGCCCCCGCCGATGCCGGTCGAGAGGGTGATATAGACGGCGTTGTCGGAACCGCACGCTGCACCCGCCCACCACTCTCCGAGGACGCCCGCCCGGGCATCGTTGACCAGAGAGACCCGGAGACCGAACCGCTCCCTGAGCGGCCCGACGATCTCCACGACCGGGAACACAATGTTCGGGGAGTTGACGACCCGCCCGCGGCCGAGATCCAGCGGACCGGCCGATGCAACACCGATGGCTGCGGCTTCTTCTCCTCCCGGCGACGCAAGGAGTTCCTCCACCCGGGCGACGATCGCGGCGGTGATCACCTCTCCGGAAGACCCCGAGGTCGGCGTCGGGGTGGAGGCATGGGCGAGAACGGTCGCATCCGAATCCACCAGGGCGGCGCGGAGGTTGGTCCCGCCGAGGTCAACGGCAATCACGGTCGTCATGATCTCTCCTTTGTGACAGGTGTTTCCCTTCTCGGATTACGTGAACCACCAGCATAAACCTTGCTTTCGGCCGGGGCAGGGGCAACGAGCACGAAGGCAGGGTATATCTACTATACGCATCAGAATTTAGATGTACCTAAAAATGATCACCATGGAAAGAACACTGCTTGATCTGGAACCGGGTATGCAGGGAACCCTCACCCGGCTTGCAGGAAACCCCGGCTTTGTCCAGAAACTCAGAACTATCGGGATCAGGGAGGGCAAGACCCTCACCGTCATCACCAGGCACCCCCTCGGCGGCCCGGTGGTGATCGGGGTTGACGGCCGGGAGGTTACGCTTGGCCGCGGGATGGCCGTACGGGTCATCGTGGACGTGGCGGCATGAAGACCGTTGTCCTGATGGGCAACCCGAACGTCGGAAAAAGCGGTATATTCTCGCGCCTGACCGGCACCCGGGTCATCACCTCGAACTATCCCGGGACCACCGTCGATGTCTCCCGCGGAAAGGCGCACCTCCTCAATACGCCGGCCGAGGTGATCGACGCACCCGGCACCTACTCCCTCACCCCGACAAACCCGGCCGAAGGGGCCGCAGCGGAGATCTTCACACAGGCGGACCTTATCATCAACGTCGTCGATGCAACGAACCTTGAGAGGAACCTCTACCTGACCCTTGAGACCCTGGAACGCGGGGTTCCGGTGATCGTCGCACTCAACCTCTGGGATGAGGCCGGCCATCAGGGGATAACGATCGACGTTGCCGGGCTGGAACGGCGTCTCGGGGTGCCGGTCGTCCCGACCGTGGGCCTTGCCGGGCAGGGGATACGTGAGCTCGTAGAAAGGCTCGACGAAGCACGCCCGTCAGAGACGATCCAGCCCATGAACGAGGAAGAACGGTGGGCGGCGGTCGGCCGGATCACCGGTGAGGTGCAGGCGATCGCCCACCGCCACCACACCCTCCGCGACCGGTTCGCAGAGGCGAGCATCAAGCCGGTGAGCGGCCTCTTCATTGCGCTTGCAGTCATGGCCGCCACATTCCTTGCGGTCGTCGCCATCGGCGAAGGGCTCATATCGTTCATCTTTGAACCGCTCTTCGACCTCTACACTCCGCTTGCCATGCAGATCAGCGAGTTCCTCGGACCCGGGATCCTGCATGATATCCTGATCGGACACCTGATCGACGGCGAGATCGACTACGAACAGTCGATGGGTCTCCTCACGACGGGTCTCTTCGTCCCGTTTGCCATGATCCTCCCCTATATCGTGGCCTTCTACCTCGCCCTCTCGATCCTCGAGGATACCGGCTACCTTCCGAGGCTTGCAACGCTGGTGGACACCTTCTTCCACCGGCTCGGTATGCACGGCCACGGGATCATATCGGTCTTCCTCGGGCTTGGATGCAACGTGCCCGGGGCGCTTGCCACCCGGGTGCTCGAGACGAAGAAACAGCGGTTCATCGCCGCCACACTCATGTCGATCTCGGTCCCGTGCATGGCCCAGATCGCGATGGTGTTCGGGGTGCTCGGGCCGTTCGGGATGCAGTATATCGTTATGGTCTTTGTAACCCTCGCGGCTGTGTACATCATCGTTGGGCTTATCCTGAGCCGGATGGTTCCCGGGGAGTGCCCTGAGATATTCCTTGAGATACCGCCCTACCGTGTGCCGAACCTCCGGGTCACCGTCTCTAAGACCTGGATGCGGGTGCGGGGGTTCGTCGGTGAGGCGATACCCTACCTCTTCCTCGGTATCCTGCTCGTGAACCTGCTCTACACGGTCGGGTTCCTGGGATGGCTGGCGACCGCATTCGCACCCGTGATGGAGGTCTGGCTCGGGCTCCCGGGAGAGGCCACCGCCGCGCTCCTGGTCGGGTTCCTCAGAAAAGACCTTGCTGTAGGGATGCTGGTGCCGCTCGGTATGACGCCGGTGCAGCTCGTCATAGCAGTGACGATGCTCTCGATCTACTTCCCCTGCGTGGCGACGTTCGTGGTTCTCCTCAAGGAGCTCGGGGCGCGGGGGGTGGCCGCCGCCGCAGGCATTATGGTGACGACGGCACTCATCGTCGGTGGTGTGCTGCGGGTGGTGCTGATCGGGTTTTAGGGGAGGAAAGAGAGATGCGGAGGAAGACCAGGGAAGAGTACATCGAGATCATCTGCCTGCTCGAGAAGCAGGAAGGGCGGGCGCAGACCGGGAGGATCGCAGAGGCGATCGACGTGAAACCGCCGTCCGTCACGTCGATGCTCCAGAAGCTGGAGCAGGAAGGGTTCATCATATACGAGCCCTACGTCGGCGCGAGACTGGCCCCGGCAGGGGAGAAGATGGCCAGGGATCTCTGGATGCGGCACCGCACGTTTGCTGATCTGCTGGAACTCCTGGGCGTCGGGAGGGAAGTTGCAGAGATCGACGCCTGCGAGTTCGAGCACCACGTGAGCCCCGAGACGCTGGAACGCCTCCGCCTCTTCCTCGAGTACCTGAGCGAGAGCCCGGACGGTCGGCGGTGCCTTGAGGCGTTCGGGAGATTCCAGGAGCAGCGGTGAAGTGGAACCGCAATCACACGGTCTCTCCCACCGCCATGCAGGGGTACTTCTCCCGGGGGTACCTGCCCTCTATCGACTCGCGAATGAACTGTTCCTTCGATCCGGCCGTAAAAAGGCTGTCGTAGACTTCTTTTGGAACGCCGACGTAACGATAGGCGTCCCCGCTCCTGCAGATGACGAGGAGCGCCTTTGTGGTGGGATCGTAGCCAAAGGACGTTATGCCGGTGGATCCTGATGACGGTTGAGCCATGCGGCGGGGTTGTGGTCGGCAGGGGTGATAGCGGTTGCGGCGAGGCATCGCCGGCGGCAGGGATCGGTCAACGAACCTTCTCGTAAGGGTAACGCAGCCGGATGAGGTCCCCGAAGTACCTGCCCTTCGACCGCGCCGCAAGCATTCCTTCGTAGACCGCAGGGGGCACCCCAACATAGTGGTAGACCCCGCCGCTACGGAACTCGACCTCCAGGATCTCATCTTCCTCGTCGTAACCGACGGACTTGATGTTGGTGGACTCGACGGTCTGCCGTTGCATAAACGGGGGTAGAAGGGATGAAGGAACATAAGAGTTGCGGGAGGATACTCCATACGGCAGGGAAGGAGAAGGCCTGTATCCCCGCAGTGAAGGACAGGATGTCGTCAACTACCCACCCCTAAATGGGTGGGCTTGCCCTTCCATCTCTCCCCTACCTGGATCGGGGAGCGGAGTGCAATAGGCTGGTTGACATCAGCCCTGGATGCAATGTTTTTTGCGGCATTGATGTCGGCGTTCTCTCTG
>JBAYQF010000078.1:0-7047 GCA_041677325.1 Methanoculleus sp. | reverse complement strand
GCCCCGGGCTGCCCCCGGGGGGCTGCTTCCCCCGCCGGGGGCGGGCTGTGGGGGCCGGCACGCCGGGGGGGGTGCCGCGGGGGGGGGGGGGGGGGGGGGCCGGGGGGGGGGGGGGGGGGGGGGGGGGGGGGCTATGGGGGCTGGAGGGAAAAAGTGCAGGATCAGCACGACGATTGCGATCACCGAGAGTATGATCGCAACGGCGATGAGGATGTGTCTCCCCGTGATTCGCAATTCTGGCGGCATGGAACTATGGCCTGTTCGTCATTGCTCTTGCCGGGAGATCGTATGGGAGGCGTCGGAAGCCCGGTGCCGCCACCCACCCCGGCTCACTCCCCTTATGGCATGGAAGTACCATTTAAGGGTTTAGGCGGCCCACAATCACCTCCTCCTCGGGGTATCCCCACGACCACCCCCGTGGGAGGGTGCAGGAGAGAGTATACGCATGGCCCCCCCATAATCAGCCCCTCTTGCAGGGCGGAGGTATCCTCACCGGCGCTGAACAACCGAACATTCTGCCCGGCCGGTGAGTTCCCGGAGCACCACCCGCGCAAGACCAACGTTGCCGTAATCCCGCTCCCGCGCGATCTCACGGATGCAGGCCGGTACATCGATGATCCGCCCGGCCTCCGCGACCTCGGCCTCGAGCGCCGCGAGGTTTTGCCTCTCCCACATCCGGTCGCGGTACCAGGTCGCCGATCCCCGGTCAGGATCGATCGCAAGAACCGCCTCGTAACAGTCCACCGCTTCGTCGTAACGGCACATGATCCCGAGCACCCACCCCCGGCACTGCCAGGCAAGGATATGTTCCGGATCAAGGCTGAGCGCTCGATCAAAGCAGGCGATGGCATCCTCGTGCTCCCCGAGATGTGCAAGAGCGTAGCCCTTGCGTTGCCAGGCCATCGCATCGGCGGGATCCAGGTCGAGTGCCCGGTCAAAGCAGGCGGCGGCATCGCCGTAATGCCCAGCCTTGATGAGTGCGAACCCTTTCCGCCTCCAGAGGAGCGGCTCATCGGGGGAGCGCTCAAGCGCCCGGTCGTAACAGGCGATTGCTTCGTTGAAATTTCTGGTGATACAGAGAACCAGACCCCTGTGGTACCATCTCATGGTACCTTCATCCCTGGTCGCCATCGAACACTGATGGAGGGATCATCGCATAAGAATATAACCCGACCCGCAACGAATAAGGTCGGTTGAACAAGAGGAGCTACGTATGAAAGATAAGATTCTTGTTGCCTATGCCACGCGATACGGCTCGACTGCGGATGTAGCGGAGGCGATCGGCGACGAACTCCGTACGATGGGGGCCGATGTCGATGTGCGCCCGGTGAATAAGGTCCAGGAACTCACCCCGTACCGGGCTGTCGTCATCGGGAGCCCGATATACATGGGCAAATGGCTCCCCGAGTCGCAGGTCTTCATCGAGAAAAACCAGCAGCAGTTGCGCTCCGTCCCGGTCGCTTTCTTCGCCGTGGGCCTCACGACCACGGATGAGAACCCCGAAGTCATCAGGAAGGCAGAGGCATCGATGGATGCAGTCAGGATGCTCGTCACCCCGGTCGAGGCCGGTATCTTTCCGGGCAGGCTGGAGAGCAGCGCCCTCTCCCTCACAGACCGCGCCATCATCACGATGATCCGGGCAAAGACCGGGGATTTCCGTGATTTTCAGGTCGTCCGCGCCTGGGCACAGGCGGTGTGGCAGAAGATCGCGACTGCGTGACCGGCGGTAGCAAAAGCAGCGGACAAGCACGGAAACCTTCTTTTTCCAGTCTCATTTCCTGTAACACACAATAAGGTGCTTATAGGACGACCGCGCACCTATAAAAACCATAAGGTGAACCGGGTGAACAAATACTCATTTGTTGCCAGAATGCCCGACAGACCCGGCGCGCTCCACCGTGCGGCCGAGATCGTCAAGTCCCACTCGGGTAACATCATCCGCATCCAGTACGACCGCAGGATCGATCCAGCCACGGTATTTTTTGAGGTGACCGCCACGCCGGAGACCTACTCGCGGATGAAGGAAGACCTCCATGCCATAGGCTACCTCCAGGAATCGCTCCCCACCCCCGGATTTCTCAAATTTTCCGTATATCTCCCCCATGAACCCGGATCCCTCTTTGAACTCCTCACCGATGTCACCGGAGCGGGAGCGAACATCGCCTACATCGACTTCGACGATCGGCGGTGCGACCCGGGGAGGGTCACCATCAGCCTGAACGTCGAAGAGACCGCAGTCGTCAACGACCTGCTTGATCGGTTGAAATCACGCTATCGCCTTGAGATCCTGGAGTACGATACAACCGGCGAACACCTCGACGACACCGTCTTCTACGTCAGGTTCGCCCAGGCGGTTCGACGGGTGATCGGAACAGCCGAGGATGCATTCCTGCTCTCGCTCTTGCAGGACGTCAACCATATCGTCCAGGAACTCAACAGCCTCGGCCAGGACCCAAGAGAGGTCTTCGAGTCCATCTTGCTCACAGGCCGGACGCTCAAGAACACGACCGGCGACAGTTTCTACGCGGACGTCCAGCGGGTCGGCCTCACCGACGACGTCGAGGTCTTCTGCTTCCAGATGCCCGGCGGCGGGAACATCTTCCTGCTCCGCGCACCTGATGAGACCGTCATGATCGATACCGGGTACGGGATCTATCATGAGGATGCCGTCCGGATGTTCCGGCACTACGGGCTCGGGGGTCCGGGAGAGATCCGGCGGATCTACATCACCCATGCCGACGCCGACCACTGCGGAGCAGGGGGGTTCTTCGACGCAAAGGCGTATACGCACACAGGGTCGCTTGAGATCATCCGCCGGGCAAACCGGGCATACGGGTCACGGAGCGAGTCCTCGATACTCGAAGAGGTCTACACGACCATCATCAACCTCTTCTCGCAGTTCACCCCCCCAAAGGATCCCGAGACGTTCCCTGCGGAACGGATCGGCATGCGCTCGATCTTCCCCGTCCTCGCACGGTTCACCGTCCACGACCTCGAGTTCGAGGTGCTGGAGTCCCTTGGCGGGCATATGCACGGCCAGATCTACTTCTTCTGCCCGACACACGGGATCATATTCACCGCCGACACCCTGATCAACTTCGGGAGTCTCGATGAAGAGAGGAGGCGCTACAACTCGCTTGCCGACTTCCTGGTGACGTCGGTCAACGTCGACAGCGACTGTGCACGAGAGGAACGTAAAGCGCTCTTTGAACTGATCCGGGACCTTGATGAGAAACTCGCTCCGCACGGTCGCCGATGCCTGGTCGCATGCGGTCACGGCGCCATATCCGTCCTCTCAGGCGGGAAACTCGAGACGATCGGGCAGATCGAGCGTTACCAGGCAAAAAGGGGGTGACCAGGTAGCGGCCGGGGATGCCGGCACAACCGTCATATACAGGGGTCACTTATGCAGGGCACCCTGCACTGCAGGGAGGTGATCGAGATGGCACAGAGTATTATCGATACCCTGAAGCAGGAGCACCAGGTGGTGCTCTCAAAGCTTGCTGAACTCTCAAGTGAGGGTGTTAGCGACCGGAAGCAGAAGTATGAATCCTTGAAGGAGAACCTCATACCGCACCTTGTAGGTGAAGAGAAAGCCCTGTATCCCCGGCTCAAGGAAGAGTCCGATATGCGGGGTATGGCTCTTGAGTCGATTGAGGAGCACGGTGCAGTCAAGACGCTGCTCTCCCAGCTCGACGATGCATCCATATCAGAGGAAGAGATCTGGGTGGCGAAGATGAAGGTGATCAGGGAGAACGTGGAGCACCACATCAACGAAGAGGAAGAAAGAAAGATCTTCCCCGCGATGCAGCAGAAGATGAGCAGCGACGAACTCTCGACCTTGAACTCCAGATACATGGACGCAAAGAAGGCCGTGCTTCCGGTTGCGTCGCGGTGAAAGGCCGGCTCTCCACCCATACGGCCTCTCCCGGTGCGGAACAGATCGGCACCACCGATTTTTCGGCCGGGACCGCCCGGGCGAAACCGTTAAAACCCCCATCCACTATTCTTCCCGGGAGGGAGAACGCATATGGCACTGATCCTTGAACTGATCCGTGATGACCACGATCTCATCAGGGCACTTTTTGATGAACTTGAGAGCAATCCCGAGACCCGGGACGTCCGGTGCATCACGCTTCGCCGGGAACTGCCGGGGCATATGTATGCAGAGGAGGCTACACTGTATGCGCACCTCCGGGATGCTGTCCCGGGAGAGATACGGCGATCACTTGATGAACATGCCGGGATCAGGGAAACGCTCGCAGAGTTCGAGAAGATCCCGCTCAGGGACGACACCTGGTTGCCGGCGCTTGCCGATCTCCGAAGACAGATCGAGATCCACTTCGCCAGGGAAGAAGGCGAGGTCTTTGCCCGGGCGAAGGAACACATTGACAGGAGCGATCTCTTCGCGCTCAGCGAATTGTTTGAGAGGGGGAAGGTGGCGGCGGCGCGCTCTATATCCGTGTGATACGCAACCACATGCCGGAGATCCGTCTGCCGGGGTGCACCAGCCATAAACCAAATAACATTTATCTATTTATTTTGTAAATTGATTTCCGTAAACATTATCACTGCCGGGATCAGATTGACCATCAATGAACGTTCTCATCACAAGCGGAAGAACGATTACACAGGGCAAAAACCTTTACTTCAAAGATACACCTGAGTATTCCTGTGAAACTGCACGCTGCTTCATCCACCCCTTCGATCTTCTGGAACTCGGCGCAGAAGACGAAGATTCCCTTCTCCTTACGACCGCCGAGGGCGAAGAGATCTTCTCAGTAACGCCATCCGAGGACCTCACTCCAGGAACCGTCTTCATCCCCTGTGGGCCGCATGCAAACGCGATCCTGCACGCGGATACACATGGAACTGGAGCCCCGGACTACAAATGGCTGGAAGGATCAGTGAGCGTGACCCGGAAATCACCGAGATCGGGTTGGGATATCCTCATTGAGGAGGGCGGCGCTGCATGCCCGGCAGTGCGGACCGGTGCCGAAGGGAAAGGCAGTAACCATATGACCATCAGTGATGTTGTCTGTCCACTCTGCGGATGCCTCTGCGACGATCTTGTCGTCCGGACCGAGGGCGGGATCGTCACCTCCGTCGATAACGCCTGCGTTCTAGGCTCGGGGAAGTTCCTCTCAAGGAGTCGGCTCACCTCTCCTATATCAATGAACGGGGGGTCATGGGAGGCGATCGATCTCGAAGAAGCGATCCGGTATACCGCCGGGGTGCTCTCCGACGCCGAGCGTCCGCTCCTCTTCGGATGGAGCGGGACGTCGGCAGAAGCACAATGCATCGGCATCCATATCGCCGAGGCGGTCAGGGGCGTGATCGACAACTGCTCATCGATCTGCCACGGACCGTCGATCCTGGGCATCCAGGAGGCCGGTCACCCGGGCTGCTCGCTCGGCGTGGTGAAGAATCGGGCGGATGTCGTGATCTACTGGGGTTCAAACCCGATAGAGTCGCATCCTCGCCATCTTTCGCGGTATACAACATTTGCTGATGGAAAATACCGGGAGAACGGACACCACGACCGGACACTCGTCGTCGTGGATATCAGGATGACCGATACCGCGAAACTCGCCGACGAGTTCATCCAGATCAGACCGGGTGGAGATTACGCTGTCTTTTCAGCTCTCCGGGCGATCCTCAGGGGACATGCGGATCTCCTCCCCGCAAGCGTCGCGGGCATCCCGCGGGAGAGGTTGATCTGGCTTGCCGATCTCTGCAAAAATGCCCGGTTCGGAGCGCTCTTTACCGGTATCGGCCTGACACAATCCCCGGGGAGGTACAAGAACGTCAGGAACGCCATCCAGCTCATCGATGAACTCAACCGGCATACGAAGTTTACCCTGACGCCCATGCGCGGGCACTGGAACGTCAACGGCACCAACCAGACATTCTCATACCTCACAGGGTACCCCTATGGTGTCGATTTCTCGCGCGGCATACCATACTACAACCCCGGCGAGACGACGGCGGTCGACCTGCTCCGACAGGGTGAGGTCGATGCATGCCTCATCATCGGCGCCGATCCGGGTGCGCATCTACCGAGGAGGTGCAATGAACACCTCGCTACGATCCCGACCATCGTCATCGATCCGTTCGTCTCGCTCAGCACCTCCTTTGCAGACCTTCACATCCCGGTCGCATGTGTAGGGATCGACTGCGAGGGGACAGGCTACCGTATGGACTCCATCCCGATCCGGTTGCGAAAGATCATCGCCTCGGATCTGCCGACCGATGAAGAGGTACTGTCGCGGATTCTATCAAAGATACGGGAAAACCAGCAGCCTTACGGGGAAAGCGCCGGAGAAAGATCGCCTGTGGAGGCGCTGCCGGCAGCATGATGCTCGCCGCACGAGTAAACGCAAACAGGTCTACTCAAAACAAAAGTTAAATATGTTGCACCGCCACAGATAGAATGGTGCCACCGCAGTGGCGGCGCATACTTGAGATCTATCATCACCTGAAACTTCCATCCATGCAAAACACTGAAACACCCGTGACTCCGAGGACGGAGAGGAGTTGCACCGGGCATCGTGCCGGATGCCCCGGAGGGTGTTGCATGAGAGTTTCAGCAGGAACAGGAAGGCCGCTCCCCATCCTTTCCTGATCAGGATTCGCTTTTGAGAATAGGGCTTTGTTGAAACTCCCTCAGGAGAACCATCGATTGCGTCTCGGGCACTGATTTTCCGGTAGTGCTCTAGCATATAACTGATAATCAATCTCGGCGGATTCAACTGAAAATTTTCATTATCAGGCTTCGATAAAGCCCTGTTCCGGTTTTCGCTCTTCCTTGACGAGGTTGGTGCCGGATCCGGCCTGTTTTCGAGTTCGACCAATTTTTTCAAGCACATCCTTATATCGTGGGCCGTGGCGGCTCGCGCGGAGAGGAAGACCGCCCTGTCTCGCGCAAACGGCTCCCCCCTCTCATCAACCCCACCCCACCCGCGCTTTCAGCGCTCCTCCCCCGTCCCTCAAGGGGCGGGGGCAGTCATGGCGATACCCTATGGAAAGCCGTGCCTTGATTGCATG
>JBAYQF010000077.1:0-7083 GCA_041677325.1 Methanoculleus sp. | reverse complement strand
TGTGCGGCATCACGTCGTTCGTCATCCTCGCCCCCATCATCACGCACCTGCACTCCGACCGGCGGGCATCAAAGACCCTCCTCTACTGCGCCGGCGTCGCCGGTATGATATCCTACGTGCTCCTCTACCCCTCCCCCGTCGTGTATTCGACCATAACGACCCTCGACCTTGCTGCCGGCCAGCCCTGGGGGATCGATCTCATCGCCCTCCCCCTCTCCCTCCTTCTCCTCGCCGGCCTCCTCCTCGCCATGCGGCGGCGTATCCCTCCGGCGGATGATGAGAGAGAGACGCCGGCGGCCGGACGGAGCCATCGTGCCTGGCTGCCGTTCGCCGTCATCGTCGGGATGCTCGCGACCGGGTCTCTGGTCCCCCCGCTCCATGCTCTCGCAAACATCAACCTGGCGCTTCTTGCGGGGCTCGTTGCCGCACTCGCCACCGTCCCGGGCGAGGTCCGGGAGAGGGCGCTCCACAAGGGGACGAAGAACGCCGGGATCATCATCTTCGATCTCGCCGGTGCCGGGGCGCTCGGCGGCGTCATCGCCGCAAGCACATTCCCGGCGGACGTGACCGCGCTCGCCTCCGGCTACCTCCCCATAATCATACTCCCGTTCGTCATCGCCGCCCTGGTGCAGGCGGCACAGGGCTCAAGAGTCGTGACCGCGGCCGTCACCAGCGCCATACTCGTCACGATCCCGGCCGTCACGGCGATGAACCCGCTCGCCCTGGTCCTCATGGTCTCCGCAGGGGCGTTCATGTTCTCCTACGTGAGCGACCCCTTCTTCTGGCTGCTCAAGCGGACGACCGGCGACGACTTCTCCGCGGTCGTGCGAAACTACACCCTGCCCCTCTCGGTTGCGGGGCTCGTCACGCTTGCGGCGGCGCTGGTCGTCCAGACCGCCCTGTGACGGGGCACCCCACCGATACTCATCAACATCCCGGTCGTACCCGCGTTTATTATATAATCCAGCCGGTATGTAGTCCCTGTCAGAGGGAGAACGATGGAAATCAAGTACGTATCGACGACATGCCCGTACTGCGGCACCGGTTGCGGGTTCAACCTCGTCATCAGGGACGGAAAGGTCTTTGACGTGGCGCACTGGCAGCGTGCACCCGTCAACGGGGGGAAACTCTGCCCCAAAGGGCGCTATGCCCACGAATTCATCAACAGCCCCGACCGCCTCACAAAACCGCTCGTCAAGAAGGGGGGCGAGTTTGTCGAGGCGACCTGGGACGATGCCTACGACCTGATCGTGGAGAAGTTCAGATCCTACAGACCCGATGAGATGGCCTGCCTCTCCTCCGCCCGGACATCGAACGAGGAGAACTACCTGATGCAGAAGTTTGCGCGGGTGGCGCTCAAGACCCCGCACATCGACCACTGCGCCCGGCTCTGCCACTCGTCCACCGTCGCGGGCCTCGCGGCGGTCTTCGGGTCGGGGGCGATGACCAACTCGATCAGGGATATCGTCGAGTCGAAGTGCATCTTCGTTCTCGGCTCAAACACCTTCGAGCAGCACCCGCTGATCGCGCGGAGCATCGTCCGTGCGAGGCAGAACGGCGGAAAGGTGATCGTGGCCGACCCGCGCCGCACCCCGACCGCCCGGCAGGCCGACCTCTACATGCCGTTCGTGTCGGGCACCGACGTTGCGATCCTGAACGGCCTGATGCAGGAGATCATCAGGAACGGCCTGGAGGACAGAGAGTTCATCAAGAGACGCACGAGGGACTTCGAGAGACTCAAAGAGGTCGTCATGAAGGACGACTACAGCCTTGAGAACGTCTCGAAGATCTCCGGTATTCCCATCGAGAGCCTCAGGACTGCGGCCGAGTGGATCGCAACCGCAGACGTCGCCGCGCTCATCTACTCGATGGGCATCACCCAGCACACCACCGGCGTCGACAACGTCAAATCAACCGCGAACCTGATGATGCTCACCGGCAACCTGGGTAAGCCCGGGACCGGCGTCAACCCGCTCCGCGGCCAGAACAACGTCCAGGGCGCATGCGATATGGGGGCCCTCCCGAACGTCTACTCGGGCTACCAGAAGGTCACCGACGAGCCGGCGCAGAAGAAGATGAGGGAGATGTGGGGCGTCGACGAACTTGCCGAGGGCAGGGTCGGCTACACCGTCACGGAGATGGTGAACGTCCTCGCCGACGACCCGGGTAACCTCAAGTGCATGTTCATCATGGGCGAGAACCCGATGCTCTCCGACCCGGACATCGGCCACGTCGAGGAGGGGCTCAAGAACCTCGAGTTCCTGGTCGTCCAGGACATATTCATGACCGAGACCGGCGAACTCGCCGACGTCGTTTTACCTGCGGCATGCTACGCCGAGAAGGACGGCACCCAGACGAACACCGAACGGCGCGTCCAGCGCTGGAAGAAGGCGCAAGAGCCTCCGGGCGAGGCGAAACCCGACTGGCGGATCCTCTGCGAACTCGGGAGCAGGATGGGCTACCCGGAGCAGTTCGCGTTCGAGAGCCCTGAGGCGATCTTCGATGAGATCGCCGCCGTCACGCCCTCCTACCACGGCATGTCCTACGCCCGCCTCGACCCCGACGGCCTGCACTGGCCCTGCCCGACGGCGGAGCACCCGGGGACGGCGATACTCCACCGCGAGACGTTCGCCATGCCCGACGGGCTCGGGGTCTTCTCTCCCATCGAGTGGAAACCGCCCGCCGAGGTGCCGGACGCCGAGTACCCGTTCGTCCTCACGACCGGCCGCACGATCTGGCAGTGGCATACCGGCACCATGACCCGCCGGTCGTGGAGCCTTGAGAAAGAGGCGCCCACCGGCTGGATCGAGATCAACGCCGAAGATGCAAAGGAACTCGGTATCAGGGATAACGAGGTCGTCCGGGCGAGCACCCGGCGGGGCTCGGTCGATATCCCCGCGAGGGTGACGCCTGAGATCGTCAGGGGCGTCATGTTCATACCGTTCCATTACAAGGAGCATCCGGCGAACAGGCTGACTCACAACGCACTCGATCCGATCGCAAAGATCCCCGAGTTCAAGGCCTGCGCCGTGAAGGTCGAGAAGATTAGAGAGGAGGCCTGAAGATGGCGGGAAAAGGCGATCTGCTCTATGCATGGACAACGGACGACGGACTCCGCGAGAAGGCGGAGACGGGCGGGGCGGTCACCGCGTTGCTGCGCCACGCCCTTGAGAGCGGCATGGTCGACGCGGTCTTTGCGGTCAGGAAGGGTGCGGACGTCTACGACGCAGTCCCGGCCATGATCACCGATCCGGCCGAGATCGCCGGGATCGCCGGATCGCTTCACTGCGGCACCCTGCTGCTCCCGAAGCAGATGCGGCGCTGCCTTCTTTCCACCGAACCGAACATGAAGATCGCAACCGTCCTTAAAGGCTGCGACGTCAAGGCGATGTACGAGATGGCGAAGCGCAACCAGGTCAACCTGGACAACATCATCACCATCGGCCTCAACTGCGGCGGCACCATCCGGCCTGAGATTGCCCGGACCATCGTCCGGGAGAGGCTCGGCCTCGACCCCGATTCGGTCGTCAAAGAGGAGATCGACAAAGGAAAGTTCATCGTCGTCACGAAAGACGGCGAACATGCTTCCGTCTCGATCGACGAACTCGAGGAAGGAGCCGAAGATCTCCTCGAGAACGAGGGACTCGGCCGCCGCTCAAACTGTCGCCGCTGCAAGATGAAGATCCCGCGCCAGGCGGATCTCGCCTGCGGAAACTGGGGCGTTATTGGTGAGAGAGCCGGGAACGCAACATTCGTCGAGGTCTGCTCCGAGAAGGGTGCAAACCTCCTCAACGCCGCTCGGGATGCCGGGGCGGTCGCCACCGAGCCCGCGAGCCCGAAGGGCGTCGAGATCCGCGGCAAGGTCGAGAACGCGATGCTGAAGCTCGGCGACCGGTGGCGGGAGCGCTACTTCGGGGCGCTCGGCGAGGGGAAGGAACGCCTGAACAGGATCCGGGAGCAGACGAGCCGGTGCATCAAGTGCTACTCCTGCATCGAGAACTGCCCGATCTGTTACTGCATCGACTGTAGCGCGAAAAAGGACTACCTGGTCGAGCCCGGCGTCATCCCGCCGCCGTTCATGTTCCACCTGATCCGGTTCGCGCACATCTCCGACTCCTGCGTCAACTGCGGCCAGTGCGAAGAACTCTGCCCGGTGGAGATCTCGAACTCGGTCTTCCTCCACGCCATCCAGACCGATCTCGAGAGGCTGTTTGGGTTCCACCCGGGCGAGGATATGACCCCGCCGGTGCTCGCGCTCGTCGAAGAGCGGGCAGAACGCGAACGGCTCGCCGCGACCGGGAGCGACCAGATCTTCGATGTCTTCCGCTGACCGGCAGCAGCCCCCTGCTCAACACCATTTTTCTTCCGGTATTTACGCTTTATCACTCCGTTTCGCTCGATCAAGCGGCGATTCGCGCACCGTTCGGCATCCGATCTCCGGTTGTCTCCCCCGCACCCAGTGATACTCGCGGAGAGCAAGTGCGCGACGCGCATACATCTCCAGAAATTTTGCCGGACATCCGGTATCCCCGCGCAAATATGCGTGAAAAACGCGGCACCCCGGCACCCGCATCCACACACACGCCCCTAAACTCCCTTTCAGCCTCATATATCCTGCGTGGATGCGCACGTGATGGTAAGCGCATCGTTTATTGATATTTGAAGTTTATTGACAGGAATTAACCCAAAGCAGGAATTAACGCTCGAATTCAAGTTATCGTCGATGCACGCGGCGATCATTTCGAAACCTATTAATAGCACTCTCAAATTACTGATTAACTAGACCTATCCATTCGAATTACCAGATGGTATAGGTAGGACGTTTAGAGAGGTGTATGAAAAATGGTATTCCATCCTCCAGTTGCTATCGTAGCAAAAGCAGGTGATGCCGGGAAGTACAAGGTCGGACTGCCAGCATGGAACATGGTTCTGCGTGGCGTCCTGTCCGGAGCATTCATCGCTATGGGTGGTGCTCTTGCGACGGTCTGTTCGACCGGTGTCATGGCATCCGATGCCGCAATGCGGTTCGGTGCCGCGAGTCCAGGTGTCGCCCAGCTCATTCTTGGTGCTGTCTTCCCTGTGGGGCTTATCATCACAATCATGACCGGTGCCGAGCTCTTCACTGGTGACGCGATGCTCGCCCCCATGGCGGCGTTCATCCACAAGGTCAGCTGGGCAAGTGTGCTCAACCTCTGGGTCTGGGTATATATCGGCAACCTGATCGGGTCGATCATATTCGCGTACATCATGGCATACGGGCCGTGTGTCAGCTTCGATGCCGCCGGTGTTGCGACGCTCACTCCATTTGGTTTGAGAGCAATTGCTATAGCAGCAGCGAAGACAAGTTATTTCGGCGCTATGGGCATATGGTCAGTCTTCCTTAAGGGGATAGCCTGTAACTGGCTCGTCAACCTTGCTGTCCTGCTCGGTATATGCGCCGACGATGCAATCGGTAAGATCGTCGGTATCTGGTTCCCGATCTTCGCTTTCGTTGCCAGTGGATTCGAACACAGTGTTGCGAACATGTACTTCATCCCGACGGGTATCTTCTGTACGGGCATCGACCCCACAAAAGCAGTCGATACGGTCAACTGGGTTGCCATGTGGACCAACAACATCATCCCGGTCACGCTTGGTAACATCGTCGGCGGTCTGTTCTTCGTCGGTGTTCTCTACTGGGTTGCATTCAGAAAGGAAATCGCAGCGCTTAAGTAAGCCTGATTGACGATGCAAATCGGAGATGTCAAAGTGAGGGTGACGGCCGTTACCGTGGCCGTCTTCCTCTTTTTTATTGTTCTGATCGCTGTATACGTCCTCACTACCGGAGATGTGTATGCACTGTATTGGGCGGTTCCAGCGGTAATTATGCTGCTATTCATACCGATGGCACTCAACTACATGAGCCAGAAGCAGTACGCATCGCTGGTGCCGATGTATGAAGCAGAAGCAAAGAACACCCGGATACGGGAGATTAACCTGAATCGGCTCGGCGAACCGGTACGCATAAAAGGTGTCGTCGAGCGAGCCTACTTCCAGTTCCTCAACCGACCGCAATACCTCGTCGCCGATCGGACTGGTGAGATATCGGTCAAGATGTTCACCTCGCCGGCGGAAGACGTGCAGAAAGGGGATGTGGTCGAAGTGCTCGGAACTGTTGTCAAACGCTACATCCTGACGGGGGATGCGGTCGTCAACTGCGTCTCTATACGAAAGGTCAAGTAAAATCAGCAATTCTGACGCCCTTTCGGGGGCGCCAAGCAGTTCAGTGAAGGGACGGCGGAAACGGTGCGGTTTCCGGCCCGAATCACCTTCGCGTTTTGCACCTAGAACTCATTCTCAAGCCCATCATCTATCGGTCCTGGTCGCGGCCTGCTGTTGAGATCCCCGATGTAGTCCTCGAAGAGATGGATCCGGGTGCTCACCGGGAAGGGTATCCCTATGGTGCTGATGACCGCTTCACCGGCCTCGAGCGTCTGGATCTCGGTATCCATGCGCGAGAGATCCTGTTTTGCACTGCTCGCGATGGTGTCGCGGTCGCCGCGATCGGAGAGACCCATCACAACGAAGGTGTTCAACTGGGCAAGAACCCGGGCATCGATGTTTTTGGGTTGTTGGGTGACCACACAGAGCCCCACGCCGAACTTTCGCCCTTCCATCGCCGCCTCGCGAAACGTCCTGGTATTCCCGAGCCCCGAGCCCAGCACCCTCTGCGCCTCCTCGATGGTGATCAGGACCTGCCTCGGCTCTCCCTCGCCCCCGGCCTCCTCGCCCTGGTGGCTGCGCATGATCCTCCGCGTTATGATCGAGAGGACGAAGAGTTCGCTCTGCTCGCTCATCCCCGGTATATCGATCAGGACGACCTTGCTCTCATGGAGAGCTCGCAGGATATCGGGGATCGAAGAGCCCTGTCTCCGGAAGAAACCCCGGTTCCGGTTCATCATGCCGGCGATACGCCGCTGCATCACCGAGAGCGTGCTCGGCGAGAAGTTTCTCAGGTCGCTTGCAATCCTCTGGTGCCGGCCGGCGTAGGTCCCGGCATCGAAAGTCGAGAAATCGGTGTTCTGGAAGAAGTCGATCACCTCG
>JBAYQF010000076.1:0-7139 GCA_041677325.1 Methanoculleus sp. | reverse complement strand
CTCTCTCTCGGCATGCTCGGGATGCACGGCACCCAGTCCGCGAACTACGCGGTCACCGAGTGCGATCTCCTGATCGCCGTCGGCGTCCGGTTCGACGACAGAGTCACCGGAAAGATCGAGACGTTTGCGCCGAACGCCGCGGTCATCCATATCGACATCGATCCGGCCGAGATCGGGAAGAACAAAACGGTCGACGTCCCGATCGTGGGCGACGTGAAGGCCGTCCTTCAGGCGCTCATCGGCCGGATGCGGAAGCACGGGTATACGGCGACCTGGATGAACCGGATCAACGCCTGGAAAGCGCAGTATCCGCCCGGTTACCGGGACGACGACCATTTGCGCCCGCAGTATGTCGTCCGCGAGCTCTCCGATATCCTGAAGGGCGAGGCGGTCGTCGTGAGCGAGGTCGGGCAGAACCAGATGTGGACGGCGCTCCATTACTGCTTCAAAAAACCCCGGACCTGGATCACCTCCGGCGGCCTCGGGACGATGGGGTATGGGTTCCCGGCGGCCATCGGCGCGCATTACGCCAGACCGGACCTTCCGGTCGTCGATGTCGCCGGCGACGGGAGCATCCAGATGAACATTCAGGAACTCGGGACGGTGGCGCACTACAAGATCCCGGTCAAGATCGTTATCTTAAACAACATGTACCTCGGGATGGTGCGGCAGTGGCAGGAACTCTTCTACGACCGCCGCTACTCCTACACCGAGCTTCCGCCGGTGGATTTCGTCAGGATCGCAAACGCCTACGGGGTCGACGGCCTCATGGTCGACGAGAAGGCCGATGTCCGGGAGGCGCTCGAGACCGCTCTTGCGACCGACGGGCCCTTTGTCCTCGACTTCCGGGTCGAGCGGGAGGAAAACGTCTTTCCCATGGTCCCGGCCGGTGCCGCCATCAACGAGATGATCGGGGTGCGTCACAAATGAAGCCGCATACATTGAGTGTTCTCGTGGAGAACCGGGCCGGCGTCTTGAGCCGGGTCGCCGGCATGTTCTCGCGGCGGGGGTTCAACATCGAGAGCCTCGCTGTCGGAACATGCGAAGAGCCGGATATGAGCCGGATCACGATCGTGGTGAACGGCAACGACTCCGTCGTCGAACAGGTGATGAAACAGACGAACAAACTCATCGACGTCATCAAGGTCTCCGACCTGACCGAGCGGGAGAGCGTCGAGCGGGAGCTCGCCCTCATCAAGGTAGCCGCGGAACCGGGAACTTCTCGCGCCGAGATCCTCCAGATCGCCGATATCTTCCGGGCACAGGTCGTGGACGTCGGCGCAAAGACGCTGGTGCTCCAGGTGGCGGGCGATACCGGTAAGATCGACGCGCTCGAGAAACTCCTGCGCCAGTACGGCATCAAGGAACTCGTCCGCACCGGTAAGATCGCCATCCTCCGGGGATCGAAGACCGTGACGAGTTCTAAATAACTCTCTTTTTGTTGTGCTGCACTCCCCGCACTGTCGGAGCTATCTTTTCGCCTCATCGACGATCGCGTTATCACATACGACGTCACACGTTATTCCTGCATGTTCCTCGGATTACCTCCCCATACAGGAATCATCGTGGGTAGCGCGCTTGCCCTGGTCATCGTGCTGCTCGCTATCTGGGGGCTCAGGTTCAGGGAGGCCCCCTGAATGGCAGACCTCACAGTACTCGCCGTCATCGGACTCTATTTCGTCGTGCTCATCCTCATCGGGAGCTGGGCGTCTAAAAAGATCCACAACACCGAAGACTACATCCTTGCGGGGAGATCGCTCGGGTTCTGGGTCTTCACGATCCTGATCGTCTGCTCGATCTGCAGCGGGATGAGCCTCCTCGGCGTCAGTGGGTTTGGGTATACCTCGGGTTGGCCGGGGATCTGGGAGCAGATCTTCGTCCCGCTCGCGGCCTCGTTCTGCATCATCGCGTTCGGGGTGAAACTCCACGCCATCGGAAAGGAGCGGGGCTACCTGACCGTCCAGGACTACCTTGCCGAGCGGTTCGAGAGCCCCCGGGCGGTCAGGGCGCTCGCGGCGGCCTCCGGGATCGTCGTCTCGCTGATCTACCTCGTCGGGCAGTATGCTGCGATCAGCATCGTTCTCGTCTGGCTCTTTGGTATCCCGCACTGGCAGGCGCTCCTCATCTCCGGGGTCATCATCACCGCCTATACGGTCGTCGGCGGACTTTACGCCGTATCATGGGCGGGTCTTATCCAGGGCGGGATCCTGATCTTCGGCGTTCTCTTGATGGCCCCGCCCGTCATCATGAGCGCGGGAGGGCTTGGGCACATCAACGCCGTCCTTGCCGGGGCCGACCCGAACTTCGTCGAACCCTGGTTCCCGGCGGCCTATGCCCCTTATGCCTATGCGACACCGGAGTTCCTCTTCTCGTTCGGCATCCTCCTGATGGTCGGACTTGCCTGTGCACCGCACGTCGTCAACAACGTCCTCGCCGCAAAAGAGGCCCGCTACTTCAAGTGGGCGCCGCTTATTGCCTTCCTGATCTACGCGGTCGTGATGTTCCTCGTCAAGTTCGTTGGGTTTGCCGTCCGTTCGCTCGTCGAGGAGGGGACGATCGTCCTCCCGGGTGTCGTGAACGCCCAGGATTATTCCTTCATCGCCGGGGTCGAGCATGCAATGCCGAACGTGGCGTTCTGGGCGCTCTTTGCGGTGATCGTCCTTGCCGCGGTGATGTCGACGACCGACCGGCTGATGCTCACCGTGGGGACGTCGTTTGCGTGGGACATCTACAAAAACATTCTCCGGCCCTCGGCGACCGATAAAGAGGTGCTCCTCGTCTCGAAGGCCGCCCTCGTCCTTGGTGCCGGTGGCACGCTCCTCCTCGCGATCAACCCGCCCGAGATGCTCGCATGGCTGATCTGGATGGGGATCGGGGTGATGCTCGCGACGTTTGCAGTCCCGCTGCTTGCCGGTCTCTACTGGCGCGGGGCTACCGGCGAAGGAGCGATTGCGAGCATGGTGGTCGGGCTCGCCGCATCCGGTATCTTCGGCTACTGGCACCAGTTCGTCGCACCCCTTCCCATGCACTTCAGTATCTATGCACTTGTGCTCTCGATCCTTGCGATGGTCGTTGCCAGCCTCCTCTCCGCCCGGAACTCCGCGGATGTGCTCGACAACACCCGGACTGGCTGGTTCATTCAGGCGCCCGCCCCCGTCCCACGGGGTGGGAATCTGGGGGAGACCGGGTTCACCGACCAGGATCTGCACCGTCCGGAGTGACGGGTGGGCGCCCCCATGCGCCATTTTTTACCGCACGGGCGGGATAGCCTTCCGCCACAGGGCAAGGGCTGTGATAAGTTCAAAGTACCTTTATTTTGGTCCGGTGGCCCGGGCACTTGATTAACAAAGCCTCCTCATCCCGATCGATCGTGTTATATGTTAGCATGTCACATACTGGCACAATATGCTCTTCGCACTACCACCTCACACAGGAATCATCGTGAGCGGCGCACTTGCCCTGGTCATCGTGCTGCTCACCCTCTGGGGGCTCCGGTTCAGGGAGGAAGCCTGAATGGCGGACCTGGTAACATTCGTCCTGATCGGACTCTATTTCATCGTGCTCATCGGGATCGGGAACTGGGCGTCAAAGAAGATCCATAACACCGAGGACTACATCCTTGCCGGGCGGTCACTCGGGTTCTGGGTCTTCACGATTCTGATCATCTGCTCGATCTGCAGCGGGATGACGCTCCTCGGCGTGAGCGGGTTCGGCTACAACTCAGGCTGGCCGGGGATCTGGGAGCAGATCTTCGTCCCGCTTGCAGCCTCGTTCTGTCTCATCTTCTTCGGGGTGAAACTGAACGCCATCGGGAAAAAACGTGGATACCTGACCATCCAGGACTATCTCGCCGAACGGTTCGAGAGTCCGAGAGCGCTCCGGGCACTCTCGGCCGTCTCCGGGATCGTCGTCTCGTTGATCTACCTCATCGGGCAATATGCCGCGATCAGCATCGTCCTCGTCTGGCTCTTCGGGATCCCGCACTGGCAGGCGCTCCTCATCGCCGGGGTCATCATCACCGCCTACACGGTCGTCGGCGGGCTTTACGCCGTATCCTGGACAACCCTTTTCCAGGGCGGCATCCTGATCCTCGGCGTCCTCCTGATGGCGCCGCCCGTCATCATGAGCGCGGGAGGGCTTGAGCACATCAATACCGTCCTTGCCGGGGTCGACACGAACTTCGTTGAGCCCTGGTACCCGAGCCCGGCCTACGCATCCTACGCCTACGCAACGCCGGAGTTCCTCGTCTCCTTCGGCATCCTCCTGATGGTCGGGCTCGCCTGCGCACCGCACGTCATCAACAACGTCCTCGCCGCAAAAGAGACCCGTTACTTCAAGTGGGCGCCGCTCGTCGCGTTCGGCATTTATGCGGTCGTGATGTTCCTCGTCAAGTTCGTTGGGTTTGCCGTCCGCTCGCTCGTCGAGGAGGGGGCGCTCATCCTCCCGGATGCTGTGAACGCCCAGGACTACTCCTTCATCGCCGGGGTCGAGCATGCGATGCCGAGCGTGGCGCTCTGGGCGCTCTTTGCGGTGATTGTCCTTGCGGCGGTGATGTCGACAACCGACCGGTTGATGCTCACTGTCGGCACGTCGTTTGCGTGGGACATCTACAAAAACATTCTCCGGCCTTCGGCGACCGATAAGGAAGTGCTCCTCGTCTCAAAGGTCGCGATCGTCCTCGGCGCCGGCGGCACGCTCCTCCTCGCGATCAACCCGCCGGAGATGCTCGCGTGGCTGATCTGGATGGGGATCGGGGTGATGCTCGCGACGTTTGCGGTCCCGTTGCTTGCCGGGCTCTACTGGCGCGGGGCGACTGGAGAAGGGGCGATCGCGAGCATGGCTACCGGGCTCGTCGCGGCCGGTGCGTTCGGCTACTGGCACCAGTTCGTCGCACCGCTCCCCGTGCACTTCAGCCTCTATGCGCTCGTCCTCTCGCTTCTCACGATGATCGTCGTGAGTCTCATGACCGCCCGGAACTCGGGGGATGTACTCGATGCCACCTGGACTGGCTGGTTCATCCAGTCGCCCACCCCTGTTCCACGGGCCGGCGGCACGGGAGAGGCCTGGGCGGCCGACCGGGATGCACCCCGTCAGCACCGATGATGGGAACCCCGGCATCCTCTTTTTTCACCACACTGGAAGTGCTCCCGATCGCCTTCGCAAAGTCCATATCCTCACGAACAAACACTTAGATCGCTGATATACCCGATAAACGGCAGGATCGGTCTAAGGACCGGATCACTTGAGGTTACTATGAAGACCATCATCTACTATTTTACCGGCACGGGAAACTCCCTTGCCGCTGCAAAGAAGATCACCGCATCTCTCGGGGAGACCAGGCTCATCCCGATTGCATCGCTCGCGGATACCCCGGCTCCCATCACCCCTGCTGCAGAACGGGTCGGGATCGTCTGTCCGGTCTATGATTTCGGGTTGCCGGTCATGGTTGCCGGCTTTGCAGAAAGGCTCGACCTCTCGCAGGCGAAGTACGCCTTTGCGGTCGTCACGATGGGCGGCCTTGGCGTATCCGCGCTCCACCAGCTCGACGGGATCCTGAGTGAACGAGGCAGAGGGCTCGACGCCGCGTTTGCGGTCAGGATGCCCGGCAACTTCCCGCCGCTTTCCCGGCCGCCGGGGGGGAGGAAACGCGATGAGATCCTTACGGCGGGAGATATGCGGCTCGGTGAGATCGTGGATGCAATCGGCCGTGGCTGTACCGTTCGCCCGGGATTTGAACCCTTCTCCGGGCTGATGAAGACCCTGACCTACGGATCGTTTGTAAAGGATGTTCACCGGTCGGGGGAAAGGTTCTCCGCGTCAGATGCCTGCACCGGATGCGGCACCTGTGCCGCGGTCTGCCCGGTGGGAAACATCGATATGGCCGACGGCCGGCCGGTGTGGGGCAGGCGGTGCGAGGGCTGCTGCGCCTGCCTCCATTTCTGTTCGGCGGAGGCGATCCAGCTCGACGTGATGTTCGGGACCGAGGGGCGGGGGCGGTACCGGCACCCGGATGTGACAATTGCGGATATGGAGCGCCAGCGCAAAGGTACAATCACACCGCCGGGCTGGAATCCTCCCTGACAGCCCCTCTTGCGGGCGCTGAGGAGGCGGGCCGATGTGGAGCCGCACCCGTGAGAGGCAGGGAGCCCTCTACAAAGGGCGAGCGGGAATCTCCGGCGCCATAACTCCCGTTCACCCCTGCACATGATGGAGCACATTAATGTCCGGGTCCCGCGGTTTCGGCTGGATCCCCCCTTATTCTCTCCCTGTACCCGGCAACCGCGAGGAAACCGATGGTCAACCATATAAGGATTCGATATCATACAATATGAACGTGAAAACGGCGGTACTGGGCGGCGGTCTCACCGGGGTTACGCTGGCCCGCCTGCTCCACGAACAGGGCGACGACGCGGTCGTCCTCGAACAGTGCGAGAAGATCGGGGGACTCTGCCGCTCAAAGACAGAAGCGGGTTTCACGTTTGATTCCGGGGGCTCACACATCATATTCTCCCGCGATGCCGAAGTCCTCTCCTTCATGCTCTCGGTTCTCGGCGAGAATGCCGACCGGCGGAACCGGAACACAAAGATCCTCTATAAAGGCCGCCACGTCAAATATCCTTTCGAGAACGGCCTGTACCAGCTGCCCGATGAAGATCGCTTCTTCTGTATCAATGAGTTCGTCAAGAACCTCATCGCCGTCGAGAAGGGGGAGGTCCCACCACCGGAGAACTTCGCCGAGTGGATCGCCTACACCTTCGGCCGGGGCATTGCCGAGTGCTACATGCTCCCCTACAACGAGAAGATCTGGAACTATCCGGCCGAGAAGATGTCGCACCACTGGGTGGATGGGCGTATCCCCCGCCCGCCGGTCGAGGACATCATCCGGTCGGCCATCGGGATCGAGACTGAGGGCTACACCCACCAGGCGGTCTTCTCCTACCCGGTAGAGGGCGGGATAGAAGCGCTCATCCGGGCGATCGCAGAACCGGTCGCCCCCGCCATCCGGACCGGGTTTACCGTCTCTTCCATCCGCGAGGAGGGGGGCGGGTTCGCGGTGAGCGACGGCAAAGAGACCGTCCATGCCGAACGCCTGATATCGACCATCCCGCTCCAGCACCTCCTTCCCTGTCTTGCAGACG
>JBAYQF010000075.1:0-7151 GCA_041677325.1 Methanoculleus sp. | reverse complement strand
GCGGAGGTACAGGACGCCGCTTGCAAATATCACGATCGTTATCACGGCCGATATGCCGAGGCCGACGTAATCCACCGGGACGTGGCCGAGGAGGACCGCCCGGTGGGCGTTGATGAGGCCGGTGAGGGGGTTGAGTGCAAGGAGCCACTGCAGGTTCCCGCTGAGGATATCCGTCGGGTAGATCACCGGCGAGATGAACATCAGGAGCTGGATGAAGAACGGGAGAGCGAACTGGATGTCCCGGTACTTCACGCAGATCGACGAGAGCCAGTAGCCCGTCCCCGCCGCGAGGAGGAGGGTCAGGAGGACGATCACCGGCAGGAGGACGATCGCCACCGTCGGCATGAACTGGTAATAGACCATCAGGGCGGCGAGGATCGTCATGGCGATCGCGTAATCCACAACCCCGGCAAGGCACGGAGCCGTCGGGATGAAGATCCTCGGCATGTAGACCTTCGAGAGGAGCGAAGCGTTCCCGACCAGGCTGTTTCCCGAATTGGTCAGGGCGTTCTGGAAGTAAGTCCAGAGGAGGAGGCCCGAGTAGGAGAAGAGCGCATAGGGTATCCCCTCCGAGGGCATCTGTGCAAGGCCGCCGAAGATCAGGGTGAAGACGATCATCGTGAAGAGCGGCTGGAGCACCGCCCAGGACGCACCCATGACGGTCTGCTTGTACCGGATCTTGATCTCGAGGAGCGCGAGGAAGTAGAGGAGCTCGTGGTACTCCTTCAGTTCCCTCCAGTTTATGTCGAGGAGGCCGTACTTCGGGCGGATGACCAGTTCGAAGTCTGAAGTCTGTTCGGTCATGGCTCTCTCCGGATCCAGTCGACGTAGTGCGCCAGCCCTTGCGCAATCCCGATCCTGGCGTGCCAGCCCAGGAGGTCCTCCGCCTTCCGGGTGTCGGCGCGGGTGTCCTTCACGTCGCCCTTCTGCTCCGCACTGTGCTCGATAATCGCACTCTTCCCGGTGGCCGCCTCGATAGCACCGATGAGGTCGTTGACGCTGATCCGGTTCCCGCCGCCGATGTTGAAGACCTCGCCCCTGACGCCGCTCGTTGCGGCAAGGACGTTCGCCTCGACGACGTCGTCGATGTAGGTGAAGTCTCGCGTCTGCGCACCGTCGCCGTAGACGGTGATCGCCTCGCCGTTCAGGACCGCCCTGACGAACTTGTTGATCCCCATATCCGGCCGCTGTCTGGGACCATACACGGTGAAGTACCGGAGCGAGACGGTTGGAACACCATAATTCATCCAGTAAAGGTGACAGAGGTGCTCGGCGGCAAGCTTCGTCACCCCGTAGGGGGAGACCGGCTGCACCATCCGGTCTTCGCGCATGGGAAGTTCCACATCTCCGTAGACTGAGGAAGACGAGGAGTAGACAAACTTCCTGATCTTCTGAGACTTATAAAACTCGAGCAATCGTTGTGTCGCGAGGATGTTGTCACGGGTGTAGACCTCGAAACTCTCTCCCCACGATGCCCGGACGCCCGCCTGCGCCGCAAGGTGAAAGACGTAATCGACGGGCGGGAACGTATCGATATCAAGGATATCCTCTTCCAGCAGCACAAAGCGTGGATGCATCATCGCGGAGGAGAGGTTCTGTTCCTTGAGATCCCTCGCGTAATAATCCGAGAATCGGTCGATGCCGGTCACCGCATACCCGTCACGCAATAGCCGGTCTACTAACGAACTCCCAATGAAACCGGCACACCCGGTTACAAGGGCTCTCATGCCTGCACCACCCTTCTCATGTATGCCATCACATCGTCCCGAAGGTCGTCGTGTTCTAGGGCGAAGTCGATGATCGCCTCGATGTAGCCCATCCGATCACCGGTGTCATACCGTCTGCCGTAGAATGTGTAGGCATAGATATTCTGGTGCTCTTTCAGGAGCCGGATCCCATCAGTCAGCTGGATCTCCCCCCCGACACCATGGGTCGTCCTCGTTAAACAGTCGAATATCTCCGGGGTGAAGACGTAACGCCCGATCGCGCCCATGGTAGAAGGCGCCTTTTCCACCTTCGGTTTTTCCACGATATCCTCGAGCAGGAAGAGCGAATCCTCAAGCTTCCTGCCCTTGATGATCCCGTAACTGCTGACCATCTCCTCCGGTACATTCTCTACCGCGACGACGGAGCAACGGTAGCGATCGAACGTATCTATCAGTTGCCGGGTGCAGGGTTTCTCGTTCCTGATGATATCGTCTCCGAGCAGCACGGCGAACGGCTCGTCGCAGATGTGCTTCTCGGCGCGGAGGACGGCGTCACCGAGCCCCAGCGGCTCTTTTTGCCGGATGTAGTGGATATCGACGAGCGATGATATCTCCTGCACCATCGCGAGAAGATGTTTCCTCGAGTCGTGTGCAAGGTGCATCTCGAGCTCGGGAGAATCATCGAAATAATCCTCGATGGCCCGCTTGCTCCTGCCGGTGATGATGATGATATCATCGATCCCCGAGTCCAGGGCTTCTTTGACGACGTAATGGATAACAGGCACATCGATGATGGGGAGCATCTCCTTCGGCATGGATTTCGTGACGGGGAGGAACCTCGTGCCGAGTCCAGCCGCAGGGATAACCGCTTTTGTGACCTCCATCACCAGCACACCCCGTCGTACGTAGAACCCTCGCGCGCTCGCTCGATCCTTCTTCCGTCGATGACGACCTTCCCCGAATAGTTCAGGCTCTCGAACTCTTTCCACTCCGTCGTGATGAGCACGGCATCTGCAGCAAGAGCATCCGCAGCGGTAGGGACGTAATCGATCTGCGGATAGAGTTTCCTGAAGTTCACCATCGCCATGGGGTCGTAGGCAAGAACGGTGGCCCCCCTCCGTAGCAGGGTCTCGACGATCGGGATCGCCCGGCTCTCCCGCACGTCGTCGGTGTTCGGCTTGAAAGCAAGCCCGAGGAGCCCGATCGTCTTCCGGTCGAGGTCGGGGAGATGCGCCGTGAGCAGTTCAAGGAGTTTCAACGGTTGCTCTTCGTTCACCTCGATGACGTCTTTCAGGATCTTCGGCTCGACCCCGACCTCTTCTGCTCTGGCAATCAACGCCCGCACATCCTTCGGGAAACAGGATCCCCCGAACCCGATGCCGGACTGGAAGAACGCCGGATTGATCCGATGATCCATCCCCACGCCCCTGAAGACCTCGGCGGTATCGATCTCCATTCGTTTACAGATATTGCCGATCTCGTTTGCAAAACTGATCTTCGTCGCGAGGAATGCGTTGCTGACGTACTTGATCATCTCGGCGACAGGGATGGCGGTGATCATCTTCGGGCAGTCGATGGGCGCATAGAGCTCTTCGAGACGGCGACGGGAGCGATCGTCCGAAACCCCGATGACGATCCTGTCGGGTGTGAAAAAGTCGCTGAGGGCCGAACCTTCCCGGAGGAACTCCGGGTTGGAAGCCAGCCCGAAGTCGACGAAAGCCTGTTTCCCGGACTCGGCCTCGAGGATAGGGAGGACAACGCCCTCCGTCGTCCCGGGGAGAACGGTGCTCTTCACGATGACGGTGTGACCGTCCAATTTATCTTTCAAGACCCGGCCTATCCCGGCGGCAACGGATCGGACGTGAGCGAGATCGATCGATCCATCCTGCTGTGAGGGCGTCCCGACACAGATGAACGTAGCCTCAGTGCGGCATACGGCATCTGCAAGGTCGCCCGTTGCCGTGACCGTTGAGGCATTTTCCTGCAGCAACTCATCGAGTCCGGGCTCGTAGATGGGTGACTTTCCAGCAGTAATCGCGGCAATCTTATCCGGATCGAGATCGACGAATACGATCTCGTGTCCGAGAGCAGCAAAGCACGCCCCCGTAACCGCACCGACATAACCGCATCCGATGATGGAGATCTTCATACCCGCCCGTTCCTGTACCACTCAATCGTCGCCCTCAACCCATCCTCAAAGCCCGTCTTCGCCCGGAACCCGAACTCCCGTTTCGCACGCGCGATATCCAGGCACCGCCGGGGCTGGCCGTCGGGCTTCTCAGTATCCCAGACGATCTCGCCCGTAAACCCGACGATATCGCCGATGAGGGTCGCAAGGTCGCGGATGGTGATCTCGAAGCCCGCCCCGAGGTTCACGGGGTCGGGCTTATCATACCGTTCGGCGGCGAGCGCGATCCCCTCCGCAGCATCGTCGACGTAGAGGAACTCGCGGGAGGCCGCCCCGGTCCCCCAGACCTCGACGCTCTCCGCATCGCTCTCCACCGCCTCGACGAACTTCTTGATCAGAGCAGGGATGACGTGCGAACTCGCCGGGTCGAAGTTGTCGCCAGGTCCGTAGAGGTTCACCGGCAGCAGATAAATCGCGTTAAACCCGTACTGCTGCCGGTAGGCCTGGGCCTGGACGAGGAGCATCTTCTTTGCAAGGCCGTAAGGAGCGTTGGTCTCCTCGGGATACCCGTTCCAGAGGTCTTCTTCCCGGAACGGGACCGGCGTGAACTTTGGGTAGGCGCAGATCGTCCCGACGGCGACGAACTTCTCCACAGCCGCCTGCCGGGCGGCCTCCATCAACTGAATCCCCATGACGGCGTTGTCGTAGAAGAGGGAGCCCGGGTTTGCCATGTTGTAGCCGATCCCGCCGACCCGTGCGGCAAGGTGGATGACGATATCGACATCCTCGACCGCTTCGATGCAGTCGTCCCATCGCCGCAGGTCGAGATCACGGCTCCGCGGCACCCGGATCCCCTCCACTGAAAGCCCCTCGAGCATCCGTACAAGAGCTGATCCGAGGAACCCGGCCCCACCGGTGACGAGAACCCTCTTTTCATCCCAGAACGTCATACGATCTCCCCGAGCATACCGGTGCAGTCTCTCCCCGATAGGGTCCGCGATCAATGCCCGCCCCGGAGCCCTGCCGGAGCCCCGGGATCCCCGCAACCGACGACAAGGGCTCTAGTCACCCTCCCACCATCGGCCGGGGAACTTCTTTCGGAGCACTTCGTCCCCTTCTCCGATAGGATCGAGCCCTGCCGCCCGCATATCGGCGTCGACCATGATCCGGACAAGGTCGGGGAACGTCACCTTCGGTTTCCAGTCAAGATGCGCTCGCGCCTTCCCCGTATCGGCGATGAGGCTCTCCACCTCGGTCGGGCGGAAATACCGCGGATCGATCCGCACGTGCTCCTCGCAATCAAGCCCGGCGTAATCGCAGGCCGCCTCAAGGAACTCCCGCACAGAGTGGCTCTCCCCCGTCCCGATGACATAGTCGTCGGGCGCCTCCTGCTGGAGGATCCGCCACATGCACGTAACATACTCGGGAGCAAACCCCCAGTCCCGTCGTGCATCGAGGTTCCCGAGGTAGAGGCGCTTCTCCTTCCCCGCAAGGATCCGGCTGATGCCCCGGGTGATCTTTCGCGTCACAAAAGTCTCCCCCCGGCGGGGCGACTCGTGGTTGAAGAGGATACCGTTTGCGGCGAACATCCCGTAACCGTCGCGGTAGTTCTTTGCCATGAAGTAAGCGTAGACCTTTGCGCAGGCATAGGGGCTACGCGGCTGGAATGCGGATATCTCGCTCTGCGGCGGCGACGTTGCGCCGAACATCTCGCTGCTCGAGGCCTGGTAGAACTTTATCCCGTTCCCGCTTTTGCGGATCGTCTCGAGGAGCCGGGTCGCCCCGAGGCCGGTGACGTTCCCGGTATACTCAGGCGTCTCGAAGCTGACCCGCACGTGACTCTGGGCCCCGAGATGGTAGACCTCGTCGGGCCGGATGTTGTAGATGATGTGAGAGATCTGTTCGTCGTCGGAGAGATCGCCGTAGTGAAGGAAGAGGCGTGCGCCTTCCTCGTGGGGGTCGGTGTAGATATGGTCGAGGCGAGCGGTATTGAAGGTCGATGCGCGCCGGATGATCCCGTGCACCTCGTAGCCCATGGAGAGGAGGTACTCGGCAAGGTAGGACCCGTCCTGTCCCGTGATGCCGGTTATCAAAGCTTTCTTCGCGATAATGCTCACCGTCCCACCATAGATGGTCACTAAATACTTTACGTGCCGCCGATATATGGTTTTTTATCGTGAACGAAACCGTGTTCTCGGGCTTCCCGGATATTACAGGCAATGCTCACATCATAGAACTCCGCTGGCTCGAAGGGCTGTTTTCATCCCTGCGCGATAAATATTCGCCGCAGCACTGGAATCTCTATCGGCAACAAACCCACAATACGAAGATTCGTGGATTTTCGCAGAACGAATCTTTTTCACGATCTTTCAACAATTCGGACACACCCGTGACGCATTCTGGAGATCAGGTTATGTACCTGCGGTCTCAGCCCTGTACGCAAGGCGAGAATACCCGGGAAGAATCGGGCCAGTGTCCCGATCCGGTCTCAACCCCGTGCGCAAGGCGAGAATGATCGTCCGGTCCATCACGACCGCCCGAGCTCCGTTTCAGTCCCGTGCGCAAGGCGAGAATAGAATCGCCTCCATGAGGCGTCATGAATACTTTGAGGTAATCCTGCAGATCGCCTGTTTTCTTTCAGACTCCCGATATCCATATCTTCGACGCAGATCGTTTGCATAGGCATCGGCGTACCGACGAGAGAGTTTGCGTAAAAATCGTTTTTCCGGTTCATGATATGATCATAGGCCTTCTCCAGTCTGCTCTTTGTTCTCTTCCGGTTCTGTAAAGATCACTTCTCCCGGGCACGATACCTTACTATAACTTTTTGATCGTCTTCGATGGGTGTTCGTAAAACCGGCTCCAAACGGCCGCGAGACCATGGTGTCGGAGATCTCTACAGCTCGACGGCACGGTGCACCGGGTGAGAGGTTGTTCGGTTGCCCATGCCAAAATTAGCGGGTACACACCGGCAACAGGGAATGCAAAGGCGGTTCGGCCCCCCGGTATCCGGCGGAGAAACCCACACAGCCCTGCACCTCGATACCGGATCAATCGCCGGTATCGCGGGAGACAACAGAACGTGGGCGTGTCCCGGGCGATGCAAACCCTGGGCATCCCCTCCCGATCGCTGGAATACCGCGAAGTGGCGTGCAAATGCACCGTTTCACCACGATCGATTGTTCCTCCACCACCAACCCCAATCACCTTATCACAACCACCAGAACCCAGTAAAACGATAGGAAATCAAATATCACCACAGGAAAAATTTATTAAGTATAACACTAATATAATCCAATATTATGGCGGGGGTAGAT
>JBAYQF010000074.1:0-7214 GCA_041677325.1 Methanoculleus sp. | reverse complement strand
TCTGTCATATAACCAATCTCCTCAAGATACTCCGACTCAAGGGGCGAGGCAAACCCCGGGATAACGTCCTCATCCGGCGCCCCGACCATGGAGACATCCTCCTCCTCATGGAACCGCGCCTCTTCCTCCATCTTCAACCGCTCTTCCTCGCGCTCAAGTTGGTACTCCGCCCGGATACCCCGGATCTCCTCCACCCGGGGTATATTGGTGAGCCCTGAGAGCACGATGATGATCCCGACAAACGATGTATTCCGTATCGGGTAATCGCCCGACCGCATCTCAAGTCCGGCAATGCTCCGGTCGATCCATTTCCGGACGGTCTGGAACCCTTTCATCGAGAGTTCGGCCGAAGGCCCGGCAATCAACACCAGCGCCTTATCGGCGCTCGTGAGATCGCAAGGGACCGATACGTCCTCATAGACCGCCTTCTTTGCGAGAGATATGATCCGGGCGGCTCTCTCCTGCGAACCCTGGATGAAGTCTTTGAGCGACTTGCGCCGGCGAAAGACATTCAGCCACCCGGTCGGCAACTGCTCCGTGGCATATCCGACCGCAACAAAACCGTTCCCCTTCAGGGTGTTGAGAACCTCGCCCGCATCCAGGACGACCTCGGCCACTTCGACACCGGACTCGTTAAACTCTCCGGCGCGCAGGAGAAGGCCGATCTGACGTGCGATTCGCTCGTTGAGCATATCATAGCGTGTTCTTGGATCCAGCCCGGAAGGGACCTGGCGCAGCTGGCCCATGACACCGACGTTCTCGGCTGCGGCTGCGATCGCCCTGATCTTCTGTGACCAGGTCTCGTTATCGAAGAGGATGACGGCATCGACGAGTTCCAGGAGTATGTCAAGGTCGTCGGCAGCCTTGGCCGAGACCCGTTTTCCCTCCTCCAGGCATGGCAGCACGGCAAGGGCGAATATCGGTTCCACGTAGGATTTGCGGATCTCGGCGATGATGGGCGGCGCAATATCGATGACGCTCCCCCCAAGCCCGCAACAGATGAGGACAGCATCGATCTCCATAGTATCCATACTCTGGAGACGGGTCATCACCTCCTCGATATCGATCACGTCGGTGATATGGGAGCGATCCGATAGATCGATCCGGGGAAAGAAGACCCTTGCAGGATTCGGGAGATGGTGGAGTTGCAGCAGGGAGTTCGGGTCGATGTCGATCGCTACCGCGCTCATACAGTAGACCCTGCTGCGCCGGTCGTGGTCGTAGAGCTGATCCACAACCCTTGAACCGGCGCCGCCCAGCCCTATCGCCAGCACTCGCATATGAGTATACTCCCTGCCCGATCCTGGATCGGCTTTTGCCGCGAAAGAAGCATGAATATCATCCGGAACTATTGATGAATATGTGGGCGGGCGAACATATACATTTCTGTACGTCTCCGGAGGAGACCGCCTCTCGTTCAGCCTCA
This sequence comes from Methanoculleus sp., assembly GCA_041677325.1. Lineage (GTDB taxonomy): Archaea > Halobacteriota > Methanomicrobia > Methanomicrobiales > Methanoculleaceae > Methanoculleus. The sequence goes on along the minus strand of JBAYQF010000074.1, from coordinate 5,788 downwards.
AGTATCTCCTATTATAATATTCCGGTTTGATATTCGCCTGCTGGAGTCTCCCGGAGGGTAAGGGCGAAGAATCCCCTGATGTTCCGGATAACCCGTTACACCCCCCCGTTTTGGGCTACCTGTGCGGTACATGTCGTTTGGATAGCGCAAAATGATAATATATATAAATCCCGGCACGTAACTACTCAATGAGGTGCATAGCCTTGACTACATATGGAATTGAATTTGTGCCCGGATCAGTTAACGTCAAGCAGGTGGTGACCTACACCAAGCTTGCAGAGTCGAAGGACATCGACTTTGCCTGGATCACCAACCACTATAACAACCGCCACGCATACCCGACCCTCGCCATGATCGCGGCGAATACCGACACGATCAAGATGGGTCCGGGAATCATGAACACGTTCACCGACGCCCCGGCCGCCATCGCATCCTTTATGGCCACCCTGAACGAGATCTCCGACGGACGTGCCGTCCTCGGTATTGGACCCGGCGACCTCTCGACCCTCCCGAAGCTCGCGATCGACCCTGCCAAGCCCGTCGCCCGCCTGAAAGAGGGTGTCGTTCAGATCAAGAAGCTCCTCGCCGGCGAAGAGGTCAAGAAGACCGGCGACATGGAGTTCTTCGACTACGACGGCGCCAAGCTGACCGGTGTCACCCTGCCCGGCAAGAAGGGCATCCCGGTCTACATCGGTGCCCAGGGGCCCAAGATGCTCGAACTCGCCGGTGAGGTCGGTGAGGGCGCCCTGATCAACGCCTCGAACCCCAAGGACTTCGAGATCGCCATCCCGATCATCAAGAAGGCGATGGAAGCGGTCGATAAGAAGAAGTTCGACGTCGGCGCATACACCGCCATGTCCATCGACAAGGACGAGAAGAAGGCCCGGAACGCCGCAAAGATCGTGGCTGCATTCATCGCCGCCGGCTCCCCGCCGCCGATCCTCCAGCGCCACGGACTCGACATGAACAACGTCGCGAAGATCAAGGAAGCCCTCGGCCGCTTTGACTTCAAGACCGTCGGCGGACTCGTCGGCGACGCGGAGATCGACGCATTCACCATCGCCGGAACCCCCGACATGGTCAAGCAGAAGTGCGAAGACCTCGCAAAGGCTGGAGTTACCCAGATCATCTTCGGTTCGCCGCTCGGCCCCGACATGACCACCTCCATCCGTCTGCTCGGCAAGTACATTGTCTGAAGCGGGGGAGATACCCACTACCTTTTTTTCTTCCATCGTAGAGACCGTGAGGACCGGATCTATGCTCCCGCCGACAATCGATTATATGGGGTCGGCAAACCAACCGGAGTGTGAAAGGCCATGTTCACCACCCGCGAGATCCTGACCGGGCGGGGAATCCTTCAGTACCGGCGGGAATCTCTCACCGGAATCCGGTGTCGGATCAGCCCTATCAGGATTGAACGGCAGATCGACAACGCCCCCACCATGCCCCCGTCCCGTGACGGCTGCCCCTTCTGCCCCGATGCCATCGATGCCTCCACCCCTACGTTCGATGACGGCGGCCGGTTCCGGTGCGGGAAGAGCGTGACGTTCCCGAACCTCTATCCCTTCGCCGGGCGCCACGTGGTCACGGTGATCACGCCTGATCACGGACCCGACCGGTTCGATACAGGATGCCTTGCGGATGCCATAGCCGGCACGGCAGAGACCCTTGCCCGCCATCCCGGGTATGCAAGCATCAACTGGAATTACCTGCCGTCGGCCGGCGCAAGTATCGTCCACCCGCACCTGCAGGGCATCTCCGACGTAGAACCCACCCGCCTTGCGGATCTCTACATCTCCGGCGGTCGCCGCTATCTCGCCGATCACGGCCGTCTCTACTGGGACGATCTCATGGAGCATGAGCGTGGAACCGGGCGGTTCCTCTTTGAGGACGACATATTCTGGTCGGCGTCCCCCGTCCCCCTCGGCGAGAGGGAGGTGCGGGGCATCCTCCCGGTATCGGCGCTTGATGAACTCGGACCGTATACCCGGTCCCTGGCCGACGGGATCATCCGGATCATCGGCTTCTACCGGAATCTTGGCACACATGCCTTCAACGTCTCGATCTTCTTCGATGCCCCCCGCGCGGGGCGGGGCCACCGCGCATTCTGCTCCATCATCGCACGGCTCAACCCGAACCCCCTCTCCATGTGCGACTCGGCGTTCATGGAGCGCCTGCACCTGGAACCGGTCATCCTGACGTTCCCCGAAGACCTCGGCGCACTCTTCCGGGAGAAGGGTTAACTCCTGGTTGGAGCAACCCTCCCCCATGATGGATGCGCGTGGATTCCTGATCGGCGGATCGTGGCGGACGAGCACCGATATCCTGGACGTCCAGTTCCCCTATACCGGGGAGACGGTCGGCCGGGTCTGCCTTGCCGGGAACGATGACGTCGAGGATGCCCTCCGTTCTGCCGGGCAGGGTTTTTCCCTCACCCGGTGCCTTCCCGCCCACCGCCGCTCGGAGATCCTCCACAACCTTGCCTGCCTCATCCGGGAGCGCGCACATGACCTCACCCGGGCGATCATGCTCGAAGCAGGAAAGACCCGTGCCCACGCCGGGGGTGAGGTCGCCCGTGCACAGGAGACGATCGAGGTTTCTGCCGAGGAGGCGCGCCGGATCGACGGCACAATCCTCCCTCTCGACTGGAACCCGGCAGGAGAGGGGCGGATTGGCTGCCTTCGCCGGTTCCCGCTTGGCCCGGTGCTCGCGATCACGCCGTTCAACTTCCCGCTCAATCTCGCCTGCCACAAGCTCGGCCCGGCCGTTGCCGCCGGGAACTCCATCATACTCAAACCGGCGTCGGCCACCCCGATATCCGCGTTGATGCTCGGTGAGATGGTGCTTGAGGCGGGACTCCCCCCGGAGGCGATCAGCGTCGTCCCCTGCCGGACGGATATCGCGGAGAGGATGGTGCAGGACGACCGGGTCGCCTATCTGAGTTTCACCGGGAGCCCGGCAGTCGGGTGGCGCCTCCGGACGATCGCCGGAAAAAAGCGTGTCGGGCTGGAACTTGGCGGCAACGCTGCCGTGATCGTCCATTCCGATGCCGATATACCCTTCGCGGTTGCGCGGATCGTCGCCGGCGGGTTCTCGAACGCCGGCCAGGCCTGCATATCGGTGCAACGGGTCTACCTCCACCGGCCGATCTACGAAGAGGCGCTCGCACTGCTCGCCGAGCGCGTCAACGCCCTCATCGTCGGCGACCCGCGCGAATCCGGCATTGATGTAGGGCCGATGATCTCGGAGTCCGCCGCACGGGCGGCGGTTGCAAAGGTGCAGGATGCTGTCGCGGCGGGTGCAAAAGTGCTCACCGGTGGGACGCGAGACGGTTCGCTCGTCGCACCCACTGTTCTCACCGGCACCACGCCCGGTATGGCAGTGAACCGGACCGAGGTCTTTGCCCCGATGGTGACGGTCGCCCCCTACGATACCTTTGAGGAGGCGATAACGCTCGCAAACGACTCCGAGTACGGGCTGCAGGCGGGCATCTTCACCCACGACTCCCGGCGGATCGCACAGGCGTTTGCGGAACTCCGGGTCGGCGGGCTGGTGGTCAACGACATCTCGACATTCCGTATGGATCATGCCCCCTACGGCGGGGTCAGGGGTTCAGGCATCGGGCGCGAGGGGCCGAAGTATGCGATCGAGGAGATGACCGAAGAGCGGATGATGGTCTTCCTCCCGTAAGCAGCGGTTTCATGGACTCTTCCGGTTCGGCGGAGGTGTGGAGATGAGAATCCCCGTGACCCGGCACGATCCCCGGTATATGAGCCGGGAGGACGGCTGTACGCGAAGTACAGAGCACCGGCGCGAGATCTATTCAGGATACCGCCGCCGCTAACGGATGGTACATCCTCAAACAGGTATATAGGTTCAAAAAAAAGAAGTGGTGCCGGTTTTACTCGGGTTTGCTGATGAGTTTCGTCTTTGAGACGATCTCGCCGGTCTTCTTGTGGGGCTTCCGGATGACTGCATCCATGCCCTTCTCAAGTTCGCGTGCCTCTTCGCAGAGGAGCATCGCCTGGCGCATCATCTCGTGAGCGCTTGAGACGATCGGGATGTACTTCTCCCACTCCTTCGTCATGAAGCAGCCCTTGACGTTGACACCGGCGACCGCCTGCGCGATCTCGTAGGCCGCCCGGGCCTTTGCGAGCGCGTAGGGGTTGCTGAACTCGCCATCGACGGCCTTGTCGGAGGTCATGACGACCTTCGGCAGCGCGATGTCTGCGCCCTTCTTGCCCGCCTTTACCTGGTCGATCACCTTGTCGAGTTCCTGCTGCATCTTGCGGAACGCACCGGTGACGGAGAGCACCTTGACGAGGTTCCCGTTGTAGTCCGCCATCTCGATGGGGTCGAGGAACTCACGGCGAGCGCCGATCATGGCGTCGGCCTTCATGATGATGTAGCCGAAGTTGCTCGCCTTGAGCGCATCGAACTGCTCCTTCTTGGAGGTGACGTCGTCGGTGATGACAACACAGGGGATTCCGGCCGCTGCAAGGTCTTCACGAGCCTTGGTGGGTCCTGGGAGGATGCCGTTCGGGGAAACGACGATACAGAAGTCCGGGCCCCATGCCTTCATATTGCTGACCACACGGTCAATATCCTCCGGCTGCAGCTTCGTCCCGGAGGTTGCCATGAAGGTGATCATGTCCTCACGGTCAGCGCGCTCATCGAGAAGAAGTTCAGCCATTACACCACTGGCAATATTGCCTAGTTTCGCAATTCCAACTTTTACAACCACTTTAACACCTCTCAAAATTTGAGAACACGATAGTATCGCCAAGTTCTCATATAAACATTTTGAAATGCGCTGAAAATCCCGCTCTCTCGTCGGAGGTGGTTAAGGAAAAGTGTTTAAGTTTGCCCTGCCTATATATAATTGATGAAGCAAGGTCTGCTCACCGATCGCCAGAAGGAAGTGCTGCGCTACCGGAAGAAGGGGTTGACGCAGCAACAGATCGCGGAGATCATCCATACCTCAAAAGCCAACGTCTGCACCATCGAAAAGGCCGCTGTCGAGAACATCGCCCGCGCACGTGAGACGCTTGAGTTCCTCTACACCCTCGACGGCACGCACCTCTGCACCCTCGAGAAAGGTCTCGACCTGCTCAAGGCCCCGGAGTACATCTATGCCGAAGCGGAGAAACAGGGCCTGAAGGTCAAATACGACACGATCTCCCTCATTAACCGCCTTCGAGATGCAAACCCCGAGCGGTTCAGCGGGAGGCAGGTTCGCGAGGATGTTGAAATCTACATAAGCAAAGACGGCGATATCTATTTCGGGTGATGTTGTTCAGTGGGCGCGCACACGGCAGTCCCGCATGGGAGCGAGAGCCATACGGAGCACACCTTACGCCCGCGCATCATGACCGCGGCCATTACTGCCTCATCTGCCTCCTTTCAGCCCTGCATTCAGGTTAACCGGGGATATATCCTGAACGATGAGGCGGTTTGTACAAATCCCCGGAAAATTTGATAACAAGGTTTATATCTCATTTTAAGTAATGTTTAAGAAACCGCTCTGCATGATTCAGCCTGATCTTCAGGGATATGGGGCATCATATATGCCTTGAATTCTTGAAATGGGTCACCATATCGCGTATCGCGAACCTGGAACCCGCGGCGGAGAGTGCAGGAGGTAGCAGACACAGTGATGGTCGAACCCTCCTCACGGAGGGCCGATGTCGATATGGAGTTGTGCTCGTCACAACGGGATGACAGGAGCTGGATCTGATCGAGACGCTGGGCCAACGCCAGTGCAGCGCGCCCGGTTCCGGGAGAAATG
>JBAYQF010000073.1:0-7224 GCA_041677325.1 Methanoculleus sp. | reverse complement strand
GTTCCGCTCGAGGAGGGTGATGCCCATCGACTCCGCGATCTCGAGCACGACCGCCCGGGTGATGCCGCGCAGGTTGTTCAGGGTCGGCGGGGTGATGATGGCGCCGTCCTTGACGACGAAGATGTTGTCGCCGGAACCTTCGGCGAGGTAACCCTTGGTGTCGAAGAAGATCGCCTCGTCGACGCCGCGGTAGTTCGCCTCGATCTTTGCGAGGATGTTGTTTAAGTAGTTCAGGCTCTTCACGTTCGGCGGCATCGACTCCGGCGGGGTGCGGCGGACCGAGACGCAGACCGCCCGGAGCCCCTTTTCGTAGAGGTCGCCGTACATCGCGCCCCAGGTGACGGCGATGACGATGACCGTCGGTTTCGGGCACTTCCTGGGGTCGAGGCCGAGGTCGCCCTTGCCCCGCGTCACGATCGGGCGGATGTAGGCGTCGCGCAGGTTGTTCTTCCGGAGCGTCTCCTTGATCGCCTCAGCCATCTCCTCCATCGTGATCGGGACGGTAAGATCGATCGCTCTCGCCGAGTCGTAGAGCCGTGCGACGTGTTCGTCAAGACGGAAGACTTTGCCGTTGTAAGCCCGTATCCCCTCGAAAACACCGTCACCGTAGAGGAGCCCGTGGTCGAAGACCGAGACCTTCGCCTCCTCCTCCGGGACGTATTTGCCGTCAAGGTAAATGATCATGGCAGTAGTGTGGTATCGATCTGCTTGTATGTTTTGCGCTTCGTGCACCAGGCATACGGTGCAACCCTCCCCGGGAGAGGTCGGCGTGCTCCGTCCCCCCGGCGGAAGGGTGGTGCAAGGTCGTGGTAGGCTTCCTCAACGGATCCCATACGATGCGGTGCGTTGTCTCGCACCCATGCTTCCTCAATCCCTGCTCCCCTTCACAACGAGTACGAAATGAGGTGCACAGGAGCACCGGTAGCGTGAATTACGAAAAAATGAAGGTTTTGTCAAAAGATGCGTCCGGAATGCGCCTTTCTTTCAGCCCCGGCAGCTGTCCACGAAGTGTGCGAACATCCCCCTGCTCGTCACCGGGTGGAGGTGCGTGTAACTCCCGATCGTCCGGTCGCTGACCGCACCGTCGAGCCCCTCCCGGATCCCGCCCCCCCGGCTCAGCCGGTAGGCGTAGCGCGTCCCGGCGGGGAGGTCGACGCTGGTGTAGTGGAACTCGTGGCCGCGGAACGCCGCTTCGCCCATGGGACTTCCCACCGTGCTCGTTCCCACCACGTAGCCGAGCATCCGGCGCGCAGGCATCCGGGCCTCGCCGTCGTAGACCCCGGCAAGTTCGTAGGTCTCCTCCTCCCCCGAGCCCGTGAGCCCGGGGGCAAGCACCATCCGCCTGGTGAGGTAGATAAGCCCGCCGCACTCCGCGTAGATCGGCACACCGTTCCGCGAGACCTCCCTGAGCCCCTCCCGCACCGCGGTGTTCGCCTCGAGTTCCGCGCCGAAGAGCTCGGGAGAGCCACCGCCGAGGATGTAGCCGTCGGCCTCCGGGAGACGATCGTGGATCGGGGAGAACGGAACCACCTCCGCCCCGAAGGACGCAAGGACATCGAAGAGATCGGCGTAGTAGAAGTTGAACGCCTCGTCGAGCGCGACACCGATCCTGACGTCCGGGTCGCGGGCCGGGTATACGCCGCTCCCCTCCGCCGGCGGCTCGCCCTCCCGTGCAAGCGCGAGGAGCGCGTCCAGATCGACGTGCTCGCCGATCATACGTTTCACCGCCTCGATACGAGCGAGGAACTCGCCGTGTTCCTGCCCCTCCCGATAGGGAACGAGGCCGAGATGGCGCATAGCAAGTTCCATATCCTCCGTCCGGGGGATGACCCCGACGACCGGGATGCCGCAGTAGTGCTCGATTGCGCGGACGGCCTTCTCCCGGTGGCGGGTTCCCGTGACCTGGTTCAAGATGACCCCGCGGATATCGACGTCGGGGTCGAAGGCCTGGAACCCCTTCACGATCGCCGCCGCGCTCCGGGTGATGCTCCGGGCGTTGACGACGAGGATTACGGGGAGCCCAAGCTGCTTTGCAATCGCGGCCGTGCTCCCGAGATCGGTGAGCGCCTCCGCGCCTTCAAAGAGCCCCCGCACCCCCTCGACGACGACGACATCCGCACCCCGGCATCCGTGCGCAAAGATCGCCCGGACCTCGTCCGGACTCATCACGTAGCCGTCCAGGTTCCGGCAGGGCCGACCCGTCACCCCGGTGAGGTAGGAGGGATCGATGTAGTCCATCCCCACCTTGAAGGTCTGAACTGCCCGCGTGGTTGAGAGGAGGGCCGAGAGGGCGAGCGTGATGCTCGTCTTCCCGCTCCCGGAGCGGTCGCCGGCGACGAGGAAGGACTTCATCGCATGCTCCGGAGAACCTCTCCGAACTCACTTACGACGATATCGCGGACGCCGAGGGTCTTCGGGTGCAGGTCGATCTCGACCATGACGTGCCGGTGCCCCATCTCCCGGAGCGGCTCCACCTGCCGGGGCCCGTTCGTGATCGAGAAGACCTCGATCCCTTCGGTGTACTCCGGCGGGACGGCGTGCGGAACCCCGACCATGAGGGCGAAGTCGGGGTTCAGATCCCGGATCCGCTCCCCGATCGCCGGGCCGTTCGCCCCGTACTCGTCGAGTGCACCGAGGAGTTCGGGGTCGACCCCGCGCTCCCGCATACCGGCGAGGATCCGCCCGGCATCCTTCCTCGTCTTCGGGAGACCGCGGTCTTCGAGGTTCGCGATATAGGTGACTGCGGCGCCCGGGCAGGCGTCGTTGAGCGCGATGAGTTCGTCGGCGAACATATACGCGGTCTCTTTCTTCGCGTTCATGACCGCGACCCCTCTCGCACCGGAATCGGCAAGTTCGATGAGCCGCTTCGCAGCAACATGCTTGAGGTCGCCGCGGGAAGGCTCGATATAAGCCCGCGAGGCCGCTCCCCGCAGCCGCTCCACTTCGTTTGCCTTCGCAAGAAGGTAGCGCTGGCGTTCGAGTTCGTCGGCGCTGATCCATCCGGCGGCGGCCGCGGGCTCGAGCGTTGCAAGCACTCCGTCGATATTCTCCCGGAACCCGGCGTGGATATCCACAGCGATCGCCGGGGTCGTTACCCCCGCATCGTGGATCGCGGACTGGAGGTCTTCTCCGATGATCATCGAGACGCATGTCCCGACGACCGCCATCCGGCGGGGTGCGAACTCCTGCTCGGCGTGGCGGAGCACCCGCATCAGCGGATCGTGCCCGCCGAAGATGAACTCGTTGTCGGCAAGCGATGTCGTCAGCACCCGCATGCCGTCCTCTTCGAGGAGACGGGCGTGCTTGAACGAACAGCCCGACGGGCCGTGGAGGACCGCCACGTCCACCCCCAGGTCGCGGGCGGTATAGAGCGCCGCGACGATAGAACTCGGTCTTGGTTGAATGTAATCCATGTTTATCTCCACGTCTTTACCGCGAGGACGATCGCGCCCGAGGGGGTTATCGCCCTGGCGGCATCGAGCCCGACCTCAAGCGTCGCCGCGGGATGCCCCTCTCCGACGTAGACCGTCGCCGCAGGAGCAACAGTCGATACCGTCCGGAGGATCTCGTTTCGGGAGAACCCCTCGCAGATCGCCCGCGCCTCTTCGCCGATGACGAGCGTCAGGGGCGCGTTGCCGGAGAGTTCCCTCGCGTAGCGGGCGGCTTCGACGGTGGTCATCATGTTCGTCCCGCTGTTTGCGTTGTCGACGATCAGGACTTCCCCCTCCCGCCGGGCCGCCATCCGGCCGGGCAAGGCGGCAAACTCCCCGAGGCGGGACGGATCGACCCCGAGCACGCAGGCGACCGTAGCAGCGAGCGCGAGCGGTGTCCTGTAGCCCGGGAGGGTGCAGAGCGGGTTCTCAAACGATCCGCCCCCGGAATAGCGGCAGACCCGCCCATCGAAGGATACCACATCGTCGGCCGCGACCGCCCCGGGAAGATCGATCCCCGGCGGGAGCACGACCGTCCGCACACGGGAAAGCAACCGGCACTTCTCCGCGAGTGCGCTCTTCTTCCTTGCCGCAATCGGGTAATCCTCCGCCGAGGTCAACACCGCCACATCCCCGGCGGCGGTAACCCCGAGCGACTCCTCGGCGATCAGCCAGCCGCCAAGCCGTGCCGCCTCATGCACCGCCGGGATGAGGGAAGCGGGCGTGATGCTCTTCTTCCAGAGCAGTTCCCGCTCCGGGTAGCGGTAGGTCCCGGTCGAGGTGTGCAGGATGCCGGGGCCGGGCAGCAGCGCCGCAAGGGCATGGGCGGTCGTGGTCTTCCCCCGCGCCCCGGTGATCTCGATGAAGGGATGCGGGAGCGGACCGCCGTCGAGAATCATCCTCACCACCTCGTGGTGCGAGATCGCGGGGCCGTGCGCTACGAGAAGCGGGTGATCGGGATCGAGATGGACAGGGCTGGTGACGAGATCGTAGGTCCGGCTGAGCGCCTCCTCGATGAAGATGCCGGCCTGCCCCCGGTAGACGTCCACCTCATCCACATCGTGACCGGCATCACGGAGTGCCCGGGCGAGTTCTGCCCCCCCGTGGATGGTATCCAGCACCAGAACATGCATCTTGTTCAGGGTTTCAGTTCGGCGATCGCGTCGGACGCGTTCTTCAGCATCAGTTCGGCAAGGAGCGGGTCGCTGCCGATGGGGTTTGCGTAGACAAGCGGCACAGTTCCCCCGTTCAGCTGGAACGTTCCAGCCCGCTCCCCTTTCGGGAGGCCGAGGATCTCGGGGATATCCTGGTTGATGTGGACACCTTTTGCAAGGAAGAGCGGGACGACGACGAGCATATCGATCTCTTCGCTCCGAAACGCCTCAAGTTGATCCTCGACCGTCGGGGTGTTGAGGCTCATGAATCCGGGTTTGACGATGTAATCATCCGTCTTCTCGGCGATGAGTTTCGCGGTGGTCTCGATGAGTTCCTTGTTGTAGGGGAGCTTGCTCCCGTGTCCTACCAGTAACATGCCTTTCATAGCCATATGCTACAAGGTACTACTATACCCTATTAAAATAATTACCGATTGGTTTTAAAGGCCTCGATCCCTATCCTATGTGATGGCAAGTCTCGAACGGAAGAACACCTCGTGCACCGACCGCCCTCCTGCATACCGGCCGATCTGCATCCTCGCCTGCCATCCCGGACAGAACAGACCGGATGCCCGGGATCCTGCCCCCTCAAAGGCACCGATCCGACCGCGCTATCATCAAACCACCGGGTGTCGGGCGTTACCGGAGAGCGAGCCTCTCTCCTTCCGGGGCACCTGCCCGGGTGGGGTTGGTATCCACCGGATCGAGGCAACTGCCGGGTTCACCATAGGTACCGGCCGCTACAGGAACACGCCCGGCACCTCGATAGACAATCTACGGTTCTGGAGTGTGCCTGGCGGGTCCGGTGAGGAGGAGAGCCCGCCTCGACCCGATACAAATCAATATCCGTTCTCACCGCCAATTAATGGAGAAGTATGATGGAAGCATATGATCGTTTTGAGATCCTCATAAACGATCGAGTCGTTAAAACACCGGTGGCGATCGCGTCTATGGCCGGGGTGGTGGATGCGGCATACGTCCTTGAGCGGGCGGAACATGTCGGAGCGGCTTTCATCGGGGGCTACTCCATCGACGCTCCCACCCTTGAGGCCAGCCGGCGAATGGCTGAGGAGGGTCGCAAAGAGTTTTTGTATGACGACCCTCTTGAAGCACTGGGTAGTGAGATCGGCGCCCTGAAGCAGAGCGACGTTGTCGTCGGCATCAACCTCCGCGGGAGCACGCCTGCCTCCTATGCTGAGGCAGCCCGGGCATTCGAGAACAGCGTGATCTACGAGATCGACGCCCATTGCCGGCAGCCGGCGATGGTTGAGGCCGGATGCGGCGAGTATCTCCTCCAGCACCCGGCAAAACTTATCGAGATCATCCGGGCGCTGAAAGCCGAGGATGTGACCGTCTCGGTGAAGATCCGTGCCGGTGTCGCCGCCGATGACGCCGCCCTCACCCGTACCGTCTGGAAGGCGGGAGCGGATATCATCCATGTCGACCTGATGGACTTCGGGCACAACAAAGTCCGCCAGATCAGGAACGCCTCCCCCCTGATGCTGATAGCAAACAACTCCATAACCACCTTCGACAGAGCGATGGATGCCTTCTCCCATGGGGCGGATCTCGTCTCGCTTGCCCGGAAGTCCGATCCATGGACGCTTGCCGGGCTCGATGCCGCCATCACCCGATCGGCCGAGGAAGGCGGCTGGTATAACGCTCCAAAACAGCTCTGCCGCGGCGGCGATATCAGGGCGCTCGCTTTCTGCTGTATGCCGGTGAAACCCTGCCCGCTCCTCCCGGCCCTCGATAAGTTCGGGCTCTCCCGTGACGACTACCTGAAGTTCAAGCAAGCGGCGGTGAAGGGAACCCCGCTCGATGATGGGAAGAGCACCTGTTTTGGGAGCCTCGCCTGGTGCTGCAAGATCAGTTCGCCCTGCATGTTCCGCAACATGACGCTCGATAAGAAGGGCCTCTCCGCGCGGGAGTATATGCGCTGCAAGCACCGGCTTGCGGAAAAGTTCATGCACAGGATATTCGATGAAGAAAAATCTGCCGATGAATCGAGCTGAACGTGCGCAGATGGCGATGATGCTCGAGGTCTCGGCCTACCCGAAACCCGGGAACGTGGACCGGTGTCACGACTATCCGGATACCCGCCTCGAACATTTCCTCGCCTCGACCATCCTCGTCCGCCCTGTCTTTGACGCGGCTGAGAAGACCGACGGCCGGGTCGGGGATCTCATCCGGGAGGCGGTGATGCGCACGAACGGCCACTCCGGGGGGAACACCCATTTCGGGGCGCTCATCCTCCTCGTCCCTCTTGTCCTCGGGGGCGACATCGAGGGGGCGCAGGCGGTCGTCGCTGCAACCGATGTCGAAGATGCAGTCGATTTTTATGCGGCGTTCGGCCTCACGAGCGTTCGGGTGGCGGAGAACGACGACCTGGACGTGAACGATCCGGCATCGATCGCCGCCATCCGGGAACAGGGGCTGACACTTGCCGATATCATGGCCTACTCGGCACCCCGGGATATGGTCGCCCGCGAGTGGACGAACGGATTTGCCCTGACCCGCCGGTGCGCCGACCTCCTTCACGCACACGGGTGCGGCAGGGCATCGATCGTCGCGACATTCCTCGATCTCCTTGCCTCGGAGCCGGACACCTTCATCGCGAAGAAGCACGGCGAGATCGT
>JBAYQF010000072.1:0-7235 GCA_041677325.1 Methanoculleus sp. | reverse complement strand
GATGGCGAACCGGTGTTCTGCCTCGCCGTAGAGGAGGATGTAGGCGTACCCTCCCGGCACGAGCTCCACGAGACGGTCGACAATGTACTGATAGATATCCTCCGCCGGTTGCAGGTCGACGAGATCTATCGCTGTCCGGGCGAGGAACTCCGTATTCCTGACGTATCGTTTCCGTTCGGTGATATCCTCAAGGACAAGGGTGCATCCTTTCTCCCCGCCCTCGAATGTCGTCGGGATCGCCTGCATCTGGTAGAAGGACTCGTTGCCGTCGTCCCGCTGGTGGGGGATCTCGGCGATCACCTGCTCCCGTTCGAGGTTCTCGACGACGGCGAGCGCTTCCGGCGAGGAGACGACCGGGAGGGCCGCTTCCCTGATATCCCGGCCCATGATCTCCTTTTTTGTGCGCCCAAACCGCCGGAGACACTGATCGTTTGCCTGAACGATCGTAAGATCGGCATCGAGAACCAGGATCAGGTTCCTCGTGAAACAGAGGAACGCCGAGAGGGGTACGTGCTGCGTGATGGAATAGACCCTGGCGTTGCCGACAGGCCGCGCCTCGACCCGGCCCGCAGCCAGCAGCACCTCAAGGTGCTTCGAGACCGAGTTCCGGTTTGCCCCGAGGGCCTTTGCGATCTCGGTGATCGTCATGCCCTTCGGCCGGAACCTGAGTGTCCTGAGGATCCTCTCGGGGATGTCCCGTTCCGGCTGCATACCACGCCGGTGCGTGGTGCCCTGTACAGTTCATATACTTATGCCCCTGGCGGGAGAACCGGGCGTTTTCCGGGTATGCAGGGGTTTAACCTTCAGGGAACGCCTACCCTGTATGACAGCCGGAGGGCCGCCATCATGGATCAGAACGAACTTGTCAGCATAACACAGGGGGCGCTTGCGATCATGAACCCCACGACGCCCGGGAAGGTGCTCGCCGCAGGAGAGGCGGCGGGGCTCGGGGAAGGCTCCCGCGTCGTGGAGGTGGGGTGCGGGAACGGCACGATCCTCGCTTTATGGGGGCGCGAGTACGCGATATCCGGCATCGGCATCGAGGTGCGGGAGGATGCCTGCATCCGGGCGGAGGAGGCGTTCCGGGCGGCGGGACTCGTGGATCGGCTCTGTGTCCAGTGCATGGATGCCCGGGACTACGTCCCCGACGAACCGTTCGACTGCGCCGCCTCGATCGGTGCGTCGCACATTCGGGGCGGTTTTTCGGCGACGCTCGACGCCCTCCTCGACCTCGTCCACGGCGAGGGAACCATCGTCATCGGCGACCGTTACTGGGAGTCCGATCGTGTTCCGCCGGATTTTGCACGTGAGTGGCCCGACGTCCTGACCGGGTACGAGATCCTCGGCATCGTGCGGGACGCCGACCTCGACGTCGCTGCAGTCGTCCGTTCGGACTCCGCCGACTGGGACCGCTATGAGTCAGGGATATGGCGGTCGGTCATATCCTGGCTCGGCAACCACCCCGATCACCCCGACCGCGATTATGTGATCGATTACTTCCACCGCATTCAGGACGAGTACTTCGGCTACGGCCGCGAGTATATGGGCTGGGCGTTCTTCGTCCTGGTGCCCGGGATCTGGTAGAAGCCCTCAAAAAAGGATAATTCTGGTTACGCCCCGGCATATATGCCCGAACCGACGAACCATTCGTCGTCCACCGGGGTCACGTAGCAGAGTTTCAGTTCGTCAAGCCCGGTCTCGGGGTTATAGTAGGTGATGTATACGAACCCGCCTCCTCTCTCTGCGGCGGCGATCTCGAGCAGGATTATCCTGACACCGTATCGGTCTTCGAGATCGAGGCGGTTCTCTCCGATGTATTCCGTCTGGTAGGGGAGGGCGAGGGTCGTCCCGTCCATGTCGTAGGCGAAGATGTACGCTCCGCCGTCAACGAAGTCGCCGGAGATATCGTTGAATGCGGCGCACGCTGCCTCCCTTCCGCGTTCCTGTGCAAAGTCCCGCGCAATCTTCGCCCGCTGCACGAGCGTCTCCCGGGCCTCCGTATCGAATCCGGTCGCGACCTCGGGGATATAGATCCCCGAGCCGACGAACCAGGTCCCGTCCACGGGGAGGATGTAGCCGAGTTTGAGCTCCTCGACGTATCCCTGCGCGGGGTTCGGGTAGACGTAGTAGATGCTGCCGCCGCCGACCGCCGCAATCCTGCTCATGTCGGCGATGTAGGCAACGCCGCTCGAGTCGTGGACAGCGCTTCGGTCGGTGCCGATGAAGGCCTGTTGGAAGGGAAGGGCGAGGACGGTGCCGTTCATGTCGTAGGCGAAGATGTAGAGCTCGTCCCTGACGAACTCGCCGTCCGGGTCGTTGAATGCCGGGATGGCACCGGTGCGCCCGTGTTCACGTGCATAGAGCGCGGCCTCGGCAACGAAGGCTTTCATCTCATCGTCGGCATCCGCCGGCGGCGCTCGCTCGCCGGTCGGGGCCGGCACCTCTTCTGCATCCAGGCTCCGCGTGACGACGACACGCCATTCGGTTTCGTCGATGCCTGCTGTTCCCCACACCGCCTCTTTCGTCACGTTCCGTGCCCAGCTCCGGTCCCAGAACGAGTACTCAAGCGATCCGGAGGGTTCGGCGACGATGCGGGAGAACGCCTCCTGAAGGGCCGGGGACTGGTATGCGGGATCCGAGAAGAGGTTCTTCCCGATCTCTTCGGGTGTCGCATCGTAGATCACGCGACCGTCGGTCTGCGTCACCCAGACATCATACGCTGTGCCGTTCGTCAGGGGTACGGCTACCCGGCCGATCAGGGTGTCGGGACGGTAGGCGATGCTCACGAACCCGAGGTACTCTCCGCCTTCCCCGAAGATCGGGTAACTCTGGGCAACCCCGGCATATCCCTCTGCAAGGGGGAAGACCTCGCTTACGAGCGGCACCTGCTCCCGGACCGATCGTCCGGTCTCAAGGTGGGATGATATGTCGCTCCCCACCGTGCCGGCATAGCCGTCGGGCACGGCCATGGTCACGATGCCGTCCCTCGTCACCACCAGGGTCGACTCCGTATAGGGGTGGTTCAGCATCGCCTGCCGCACCGCCCTCTCTCCTGCGGCGCCTGTAAGCCCCGTCTCGCCGAGCACCCGGGCGCTCTCGCCTATCGATGCCCGTATTGAGGCGAGTTCATCGTTGATCCCGGCGACGGCTTCCTGGAGAACCGCCTCCCCGGAGGATGACCGGGTCTCTCCCGTGCAGCCTGCCCCGATCACCGTGGCGACGATGAATAGGGCGGCAACGAATGCAGGTATCCGCATGATCGGAATTATCCTGCGATGTTATAAGAATATGCCGGGTTTTTGCGGGAGAAGCATCCTGTGATAGCCGGGTTTCAGGATGGTACCCCGTGCACGGATCTCTGCCGGTACCGGTAACGATTATTTCCCCTCAGCTCCATCAAGCTCTTATTGTTTCTTCTCATCGGTTAACCTTTCAAGAACTTTTCCAGGGATCTCGGCCGATCTGGATGACTCTCGTCAAACTGAGGCAAAAATGGAGATTGATCGACGATATGAAATAGAATTGTATAAATATCGCATGCGTCATCTAATAACTTGGGGAACTATTACCCCGGTGACATGAGAGAACTGTAGACGCGAGTGCGGTGCGTCCCGGTGGGATGTGCCCGGACTCAGTCGTCGCGTGCGGTGTTTACCGCGTTTGGGCGGTCGGGTGGGACTCCACCCCCTGCACCTCTCAAACATTGATGTGCGCTCGTTTTTGTCCTGATGTGGTCGATCCGGCCGGTATTGTCTCTTTCTCCTTTCACGAGCACCGGATCAGGTGCTCTTCTTCCTCCGCACCGGAGATCCCGGCTCCGGTTCGAGCCGATCAAGTGGGTGCGCTCGATCTCCCGGGTTCATCACATATACAGTGCCTGGAGGGCGACGACCTCGGCGCTGTCCTTCGCCTGTGAGTAGTCTTCGAGGGGGTCGGCGTTCACCTCAAGGAACCGGAGCCCCCAGCCGAACGGGGCAAGGATCTCCCGTGCCTGCTCCTTTTCACCGAGGATGTAGAGGGTTGCTGCGATCGCCTCCACCGAGGTGAGCCGAAACGGCCGGCCGAAGTTCACCGGATTCGCGGCGACGAGGAACGGAAGCGCCCGGCGGTTGCGCCAGGAGGCGACCGCCCCGGTATCGAGGACCTCCCAGGAGCAGTCGAGTGCGGTTATCGAAGGGAGGTCGTGGTCGACGGGGGAGACTGCCTGCGCAGCGGTCGGGTCGAGGAGGAGGGTCGAGCGGGGGATCTTCGCGATGCTCGTGACGATCCGGACAAGCCCGCGGTGTGCGAGTTTTTTCATCGTGCACTTCCGGGGATCGCAGGTGTCGTCCCGGTAGGCATAGAGCGGTATCATTGTCTTGTTATGGTACGCCGTCGAGGTACTATCAATGTACGTGCTCATCGCTCCTTGCGTAGAAAACCCTGCATACCGCGCACGAGGGATAACGACCGATGAGGACATCCGTTCTTTCCGCCGGGCGGCCCGGCGGTGCCGACGCTTCTCGATCGATATGGTCCCGCTCCCCTGCCCGGAGACGCTTTATCTCGGTGCCGGCCGTCCGCCGGGCTCGTTCCTCGACAACCTCGCGACCGATGAGTTTGCCGCCCTCCTCGATCGACTCGAAGCAGAGGTTCGTGCCGTGATACGGGAACGCGGCGAACCGCCGCTCGCCATCATCGGGGTGGACTCCTCCCCGACGTGCGGGGTGAACACCACCTACCACTCCTCAGAGAAAGAGCCCGGACGCGGGGTGTTTCTCTCCCGTTTCCCCGACATCCCGGCGATCGACGTCAAAGAGTTCGCCCGCTACCGGGTCTACCTTGCGGCCCCGCTCTTCTCGGAGGCCGAACAGGCCTACAACCTCGCGCTCCACGACCTCCTCGAAGCGCACCTCTTCGATGTCTACCTCCCGCAGGAGGTGGGGGATACGAGCCATACCCGGTGCCGGGAGGAGCACCGGGCCATATTTGAGCAGCATATCGCGGCGCTCCGGAACGTCGATACCGTCGTCGCCGTCATCGACGGCGCGGATGCCGATTCCGGGACCTCGTGGGAGATGGGGTATGCGTATGCTCTCAAAAAGAAGATCGTCGCGCTTCGCACCGATTTCCGGATCGCCGGGCACCATGAGCGGGTCAACCTGATGCTTGAGGAGTCCGCGGCCGTGGTCACAAAGAAAGAAGACCTGCCCCGGGCGCTCGGGTCACCGTTCCTGGCGTCAGGGTGATCCCGGTCGCCTCTTCACCATCGAGAGGACGTTTCTCTCCCCTTCACGGGCGTAAGCCACGCTGTCCGTCACCGTCCGGATGAAGTGGATGCCAAGCCCCCCGATCGCCCGTTCTTCCACGGGAACGTCAAGAGGCGGCGGCGGGGCAGTGAGCGGGTCGAAGGGGATGCCGTCGTCGGTGATCGTCACGCGGATACTGTCGGCGTCCACGATGCAGACGATCGTGATCGATCCCGGCTCCCTGCCGGGATACCCGTAGAGGGCGATGTTACTGCAGGCCTCGTCGACGGCGAGCTGGATTGCAAAGGTGAGTTCATCGGTGCATCCGGCGAGTGTCTCCGCGAGGAAGTCGGCGATTACCGAAAGTGCCGCGAGGTTCGCCCGCACGGTGAGTTCCACCATCAGACCACCCGGAGAGCCATGAGGGTCAGGTCGTCGAACTGCGGCTCGTCGCCGGAGAACTCCATAACCGCATCCCGGACATTTTCAACGATCCCGGCCGGGGACCGATCGAGGGAGCTCGCGACGGTCTCGATCAGTCGTGCCTCCCCGAACTGCTCTTCGCCGGGGTTGATCGCCTCGGTGACGCCGTCGGTGTAGAGGAGGACGAGATCCCCGCTCTTGAGGTGGATCGTCTCCTCGCCGTACTCGGCCTCCGGCATGACCCCGAGGATGATCCCGGTTCCTTTCAGTTCTTCCGGCCGGCCGCCGCCCGCCCGAAAGAGGAGCGGCGGGTTATGGCCTGCATTGACGTAGGTAAGCGTCCTCTCTATCGGGTCGGCGACCGCGTAGAAGACGGTGACGAACATGCCGGACTTCGCGTCCTCGGCGATCAGGACGTTCGCCTCACGGATGGCCTCCCGGGCGCCCCGGGACACCAGGGCGTTCGCCCGCAGCACCGTCCGTGAGAGCGCCATGAAGAGCGCCGCCGGAACGCCTTTTCCCGAGACGTCGGCTATGGCGAGGGCTGTCCGGCCTCCGGGGAGAGGAATAGCATCGTAAAAGTCCCCGCCGACCTCCTTTGCCGGAAGCGAGAGGGCGGCAAGTTCGAAACCCGGGACCTCCGGCAGCCGCTCGGGGAGGAAACTCATCTGGATCTCGTGCGCGATCCGGAGCTCGGCCTTCTTGCGTTCGAGTTCCGAGAGGAAGGCGTCCCGCTCCTCTTTTGTCTGCCGCTCTGTGATCAGGTTTGCTATGATGAACGCGAAGATGAAGACCCCGATGGCGTTCGCGGCGATCATCGGGACGGCCACCCCCTCGACGACCCCGAGCGCCTGATCGAACGGCCGGCAGAGGAGGAGGGTGATCCCCATGTGGAACGCTTCCATGCCGATGGCAAAGAGGACCGCGCCGTGCATCCCGATGAACCTGCGGCCGGCAAGGATGAATATCAGCCCCCCGAAGAGCCCCGCGAGGACGGTCGCGGCCGAGCACGAGACGGCGGTGAACCCCCCGAGGGAGAAGCGGTACGCTGCGCCGATCAGCCCGGCGCCGAGCCCCACCACCGGGCCGCAGGCGAGCCCGCCGACCATCGGCCCGAGGTCGCGGACGTTTGCCGTGGCGCCGAGGATGGTGATACCGCTCTCGGTGCCGTAGATGGAGAGCGCTCCAAAGAGAAGGATGAGTGTCGCCTGGCCCTTCCAGGTGAATATCCCGTCGAGCACCTGCGTAAACGACGCCGTCCGCGTGATCAGGTAGGCGACTACGATGATGACGCAGATCATCTGCAGGAGCACGAGGAACATATCGCCGAAACCGGAGAACGCCATACCGGTCTACCCGTCAGGGTTCCGCTGTAAACCCGGCGAGTGCGTCCGCCTCGTCGGGGAAGAGCGTGAAGATCCGGTGGAACCCCGCCATGGTGAAGACCTCGAGGATCTGCGACTGTGCGCAGGCGATCCGAAGTGTCCCGCCGTCGGCCTTCAGCCGCTTCAGTGTGGCAAGCAGCACCCGGAGTCCGGAACTGCTGATATAGTCGAGGTCGCAGAGGTTGATGAGGAGGTGTCT
>JBAYQF010000071.1:0-7244 GCA_041677325.1 Methanoculleus sp. | reverse complement strand
TGAAGAAAGAGGTTCGTGAACTGCAGACCCGGGAGTTCCAGCTTGCAGAGACGGTCTGGAAACACTACCGCGGCCAGAAGGCCGATGCGGCGCGGGAGAGGATATTCGGCGCTTTTGTCGATGACGTTCTTGCGGCGACGGCACGTTGCACCCCCCATCCGGGCGGCCTCGAGATGGACTGCGTCTTCACACTCGATGAGCACCGGGGCAATGGATACGCAAAAGAGGCCGTGCAGATGCTTCTTGATGAATGTGGTTCTGAGACGATCTACATCCACTCGACCCTCCCTCTGGTCGGGTTCTATGGGAGACTTGGATTTGAACCCATCCCCGAGGCGAGGCTGCCGGCGGCCATCAAGGAGCGATTTCTCTTCTGTTTCGGGGAGATGGAGGGGTGCAACGTCGCCCCCATGATGCGGAGCCCGGGATAAGAGAGGTCTAGTGCTCGATCTTCCTGATGTGCTCGATGGCGTTCTCCGCGAGTCTCTCCCGCTCCTGCAGCTCGGCGACGTCCCGGATCGCCTCGAGCATATGGACGGAGTCTTCGAGAAAACTCAGGATGTCGGCGGGGTAGAGGTCGATCCCGTATTCATCCAGGAGGTGGGCGCTGATCTGGCGGTGATCAAGCCCCAGCTCCCGGAACTCGATGATGGTGAGGGTGAACTTCCTCTCAGGACACCCGCAGAAGGGGGCGTTCTTGCACTTGCAGTCCATGAAATCGCGGAAGAAGGTGAGGAGCTGCTCGTGCGTCCGGCGATCGAGGTTCTCGAAGTTGATCGCCCTCCCGAGCGACTCAAGAAATGCGCCCGAGAAGATGTGGTCCGGGAGCCGGAACCCCGCCGCCCGCTCAAGTTTCCGTGCCGCCCGGAACCGGGCTTTATTCGCGATCACGATGCGTCGCCGGGCTCTTCATCGAACTTCGCGAGCGACTTCATGGCGTTGCTCATCGTCTCGATCTCGATGAGCCACTCGTCGAAGAGGGACGGGTTGTCCACGTTATCCTTGATGTACTTCGCGCAGCAGGTGGCGCCATCGACCACGGCCGCCCCGATATTTGCCGCAACCTCGAGAGCCTCCTCAAGGTTCTCCTCATCGAGTGCCTTGCCCTTCTTCACGAGCGTCTTGATGTCCTTATCAAATTCGCCCTCGAGGTACTTCCGACAGGCGGTGAAGAGCACCAGCAGGGAGAGCTGGAGCGACCCGATGATATCCTCGAGATCTCCCTCGGGAAGCCCCGTCATGACGATGAGTTCAACGTCATCAAGTTTCTTTATGGTCTCTTCCTTCGTGAACCGGTCGTTCTGGTAAAGGCGGATGATCTTTAAGACCGAGAGGGTGACGTCTTCGGTGAAACTGTAGAGCATCTGCTCGCCTTCCGAGACCTCCTCGCCTTCGGCAGGTTCGAAATTAGCCTCTGCAAGCGTCTTGATCCAGTTGTCCCAGCGTTCCTGATTGTAAAAAATATAGAAGAGTTTCATGGGTTCTGCCTGTTTGGCTTTCGCTTTCTTCGCCATATCAGTACACATTCGGAGTGCCTCTGTTAAAAACCATTCTTCTCCGGACCGCCCTTATAAAAAACTATTTGTTTCGCGTGCAGAGAACGGGAATTGCCGCGATCCACGAAGGTTCATCTATGACGAACGAGCATATGGTGAGCAGATGACGAGAGTCTGTGGGCTTGATACGCTCCTGAAATCCTATGAACCCATTGCGGTTGCACTCTCCGGGGGAACGGACAGTTCAGTCCTGCTGGCCTACGCCCGGCGGCACTCCGTTCGGGCGATCGCTATCAGCGTCGATACCGGCCTTACCCCGCCGGGGGAGCTTGCGGCGGCCCGGGAACTCTCGGAGCACCTCGACGTCCCGCACACCGTGATACCGCTCGATATACTCGGCATCCCTGCTGTCTGGGAAAATCGGCCGGAACGGTGCTACGCCTGTAAATGGGCGATGATGGAGGCGATCGTTATGGAGGCGCGGCGGCGGGGGTGTTGGACGGTGGTCGACGGAACTCACGCCGGAGACCGGCCGGAGGTGCGGCCGGGGATGCGGGCGCTCTCTGAACTCGGGGTGCGGAGTCCGTTTGCGGAGTGCGGTCTGGGAAAAGACGGCATCCTCGCCCTCGCAAAGGAACTCAAGGTACCCATCCGCCCGCCATCTGCGTGTCTCGCAACCCGCATCCCCGCCGGCGAGCCTGTCACCCGGGAGTGCCTTGCCCTCGTCGCGGCGGCGGAGGCTCTCCTCGCACGGGAGATCCCGGGAACGATCCGGGTCAGGTGCACCGGGGGCGGTGATCGGGCGATCATCGAGGCCGACCCGGCACACCACCGGAGGCTTGTGGAGTTGCTCGGTACGGTGAAGGAACTCGGGTTTGGGGATGTGGTGATAGCCGCCGGAGGCTATCGTGAAGGAGGTGCTGATTCGTGGACGCGGTGATGGTCAGGTACGGCGAGATCTTCCTCAAGAGCGAGACGGTGAAACGGCGGTATATATCGATAATGACGAAAAACATCGGTCTTGCGCTGGAAGGCGAGGGACTCGCCCACAGTATCGAGGCGTACCGGGGGCGGATCATGATCCGCGGTGATGAACCCCGGCGGATCGCCGCCGTTGCCGCCGGGACGTTCGGGGTGGTGAGTACAAGCGTCTGCACGGTGACCACGGCGGATATCGATGGGCTTGCAGGCACGGCGGTCGAGCACGCGGAGAGGCATCTCCGGCCGGGGATGTCGTTTGCGGTCAGGGCGCGCCGGTCGGGCGTCGAGGGATTCAGCAGCCAGGAACTCGCTGCAGCGGTCGGTTCGGCTATCCTCGACCGTATACCGGAGGCAAGGGTCGACCTCTCAACACCCGACTACGAGGTCTTCGTGGAGGCACGGGAGTACGGCGGCCTCGTCTACGATGAGTTGATCGCAGGGCCGGGCGGGCTTCCCTACGGGACGCAGGGCGAGGTGATGACGCTCCTCTCGGAGGGGATCGACTCGCCCGTTGCGTCGTGGCTGATGATGCGCCGGGGATGCCTGATGGTGCACATCAACATGCATGCCGGGCGGTTCGGGGGCGCGGATGCGAGAGAGAGCGTTCTCGAGAACCACGCCCGGCTCTCTCTCTGGGTTCCCGGGCACCCGCTCGACCTCCTTGTCGTCGAGATGGAGCCGTTCTTTGAGGCGATCACGGCGCTGAAGGAACCGCGCTACCGGTGCGTCCTCTGCAAGCGGTTCATGCTCAGAGTGGCGAGTATCCTTGCAAAAGAGCGCCGAGCCGCTGCTCTTGTCAGCGGCGACAACCTGGGGCAGGTGGCGTCTCAGACGCTTGCGAACATGGCGGTGATCGCTCCTGCGGCGACCGTTCCCGTACTCCGGCCGCTCATCGGGTTCGACAAGGAGGAGACCGTCGGGCGCGCTCGCGCCATCGGGACGTTTCAAGAGCATCCCGGGGATATCGGGTGTACGGTTGCTCCCCGCTACCCCTCGACGGCGGCTCCCGCGGAGACGATCGAGAAGATCGAGAGAGAGATCGATGCGGAGGGCCTTGCGGAGCAGGCGGCGGGAACGGTGCAGGTGTATCGCGCGAGAAACGGGGTGGTTGAGGAGATCCGGTGAGGGGTCTTCTCAAAGAATATTCAGCCCGTTCTCTTGCGCAACCTCGACAAAAGCCTCTCCCACAAGCCGGATCTGCTTTTCGGTCAGCCCGAAGGTGTTGAACTTCCAGACCCGCGTGGAGCCGGGGATGATGCCGATGATACCCCGTTTCTTCAGGTCGCTTGAGAGGAAGAAACCGCGCTTCTTGTGCTGTTCCGCAACTTTATCGAACGATTCGCGGGTATCGACCCGGGTCAGGGTGTGCTCTCTCGGGTAGTCGGAGAGAACCTTCGTCCCCTCGATGGAGAGGAGGGCATCCGTGACCGCCTGTGAATGCGCCACCTCGGTCTCCCAGTGCTGAACCCGTTCTTGGACGCGGGGGAACGAGGCCATCATCCCGACGACGGTGACACCCATCAGGGTGCAGCCCATCATCTCGACCTCTTTTATGCCGAACGTCCGGCCGGTCACGTCTCCCTTCGCCTGCGTCGTCCGGAATACCCGTTCTGCGTGCTCGTTCGTCGTCGCGAGGACGCCGGAGGGCGCCGGTGCCGCCATGCTCTTGTGGCCCGACCCGACGACGAAATCGGCACCGAGCGCTTTTCCGTCGACTGGCATGATCCCGACGGTGTAGGCTCCGTTGACGAGGACGGGGATGTCATACTGGTGCGCGACCTTTGCGATGGCCGCGACATTGTGGACGTTTCCGAACTGGTAGTCGACGTGGTCGATGAAGAGCAGGGGCGGCGTTCGCGAATACTCGCGGATCACCGACTCGATCTTCTCCGCCGCGGCATCGGGGGTGATATGGTTCTTTTTGTCCTTCGGGATCTCGAGCGGGATCCCGCCGGCCGCCTCGACCGCCATGAACTCGGTGTAGTGGGAGAGCGCCGTCACGATGACCGGATCGCCTTTCTCGACGTAGGTGCTCGCGACCGCCTGGAACCCCCGGCGCGCACCCGGCACCACCCGTGCGGTGTCCATATTCAGCCATTCAGCGATATCCGCGTGGAACTGCGCGATGGGAGGATTCTTGATGTAGTCGAGCCTGAAGGGGCTTCGGCAGTTGTCGCAGACCGAGTAGCCGTCCCCGTATGATATTGCCGCCCTCAGGGCCTCGGCGGTGAGCCGTCCGCCTGCCTGGATGGGGTCGATGTTGATGTACATCTCCTCGACGTCGCGTGACTCGATATCGACCGCGCACTTCACCGTACCAGCTCCTCTTCGAGGATTGCAACCTGCCGTTTCACCTTCGCGAGGGTGGTCGCGGCGCGCGCTTTCTGCGCCTCGTCAAGGTCATGCCCGGGAGCTGTCTCCCGGAGCAGGAACCGGACGTCGGATAGGAGGAAGAGTGCCTGAAAAACTGCATCTACGGCTCTTTTTGACACGAGATCACCATACAAATATCAGCGGAGATATATTAGGTTACGCGTATTCCGAACGCCGATCAGGTGCCGAACACATTCGCACCGCACGGCTCAGGCATTTATACGGCAGGGTCACGGAGATTAATTGGGCATGAAGATCGTTCATCTGGCAGACACACATCTCGGATTGGCGGCTTTTAACCGGGTTGATCCGGAGACCGGGATGAACCTGCGCGAACAACTCATCTACGACAACTTCCTTGCCTCCATCGACCGGATCATCGCCATGCGCCCCGATGCGCTCGTCCACGCAGGCGATCTCTTCCACCAGGTCAAGCCGAAGACCCGTGCCTACACGACGGCGCTCGATGCACTCTCCCGCCTGCACGATGCGGGGATTCCGGTGCTCGTCGTCGCAGGCAACCACAGCATGGCAAAGACCCGCTACACGGCGTCGCCGTTCGAGGTGCTTGAACGGGGCGGTTACCGGGCGAGCGACCTCTACGTCGCCCATCACAACCGCTACCGGCGGGTGGAACTCGGGGATACGGTCTTTCACCTCATACCGAATATGCTCGAGGCGGAGGGCTACCGGAGGGCGTTTGAGAGACTTGAGTTCGCCGGCGACACGAATGTCCTCGTCACCCACGGCCTTGCGAGCATCCTGAAAGATAGAAGGCTTCACACCGTCGCCGAGCACGAACTGGACGCGACCATCCTCTCCGACCGGTTCGACTATATCGCGCTCGGTCACTTCCACGGCCAGGTGCAGGTCGCCGACAACGCCTGGTACAGCGGGTCGCTCGAACACTGCAACTACGGCGAGATCGCGGAGAAAAAAGGCGCTCTTGCCGTGAACCTCGCGTCGGGGGAGGTCGAGCATATCGAACTTCCGCGCACGCCGATGTTCAGCCTCGGGAGGGTCAACTGCGACGGTCTCTCGGCGCGGGAGGTCGTAGACCGTATCCTCGATGCCGCAGAGAGTCACGGAACGAAGATCCGTCAGGCGATATGCCAGGTGACGCTTGACGGGATACGACGCGATACGCTCCGTGCGCTCGATCAGAAGGCGCTCCAGGATATACGGAACCGTGCGCTGGACCTCAAACTGCAGGTGCTGGCCGTCGACGACCCGTCCCGGATATTGTACGAAGACTCGCTCGTCGGCCTCGATTACGTCGCCGAGTTCGAGCGGTTCGTGGAGAAGGAGCATCTCGCCCCGGGGGACGCGGAGTTCGTGAAGAAGACCGGGACGGATGTTCTCCGCTCGGTCATCGCACGCCACAAAGAGGGAGAACGTGCTGCTGAATAAACTCCGGATGCGCAACTTCAAGCGCTTCCGCGACCAGGAGATCATCTTCCAGGACGGTATCACGGGGATCGTCGGGAACAACGGAACGGGAAAGAGCAGTATCGTCTCGGCCATCCTCTTCGCCCTCTACGGCCTGCAGGGCACCGGGCTCGACGGGAACTACATCGTCAGTTCATTTGCAGGGCCACAGGATACCTGCGAGGTTCGTCTGGACTTCTCGGTCGGCGGCAACGAGTATGCCGTCGTCCGCAAATTCAAACGCCGCGCCTCCTCAAACCTCCACGAGGCGAACCTCTACCTGAACCAGAAACTCCTTGCAAACAGTGTCCAGAGGGTGGGAGATGAGATGCAGCGGGTCGTCGGTATGGGGCCGGGCGACTTCAGGAACACCATATACGCCGGCCAGAAAGAACTCCTTGCCCTGATCGAGAGCAGGGCGGGATCCCGGAAAGACTGGTTCATGCAGGTGCTGGGTATCGACTACCTCAAGAAAGACAGCGCAGAACACCTCAAATCGATCATCAACGACCGGGAAGGCACCTCCCGGGAACTCGCCGGCCGGCTCCAGGAACTGGATGCCGAAGGGGCTCGCGACCGCCTTGCGACGCTCCGAACCACGCTTGCCGGGGCTGAGAGGGCGGCAGAAGAGGCATGTGGTAGAGAGAGGGCTGCTGCTGAGGAGCTTGGCGATGCACAGAAGGAACGCGACCGACTCCTTGCCGTGCGCGAACGCTACCGCCACCTTGTGCGGGAGAAGGATATGCTTGCGGCCGAGATCGAGCGGCTCCGCGACGGGTGCCGGGAGGCGGAAGGGGTGATTGCCGAACGGCAG
This sequence comes from Methanoculleus sp., assembly GCA_041677325.1. Classification (GTDB taxonomy): domain Archaea; phylum Halobacteriota; class Methanomicrobia; order Methanomicrobiales; family Methanoculleaceae; genus Methanoculleus. The sequence goes on along the minus strand of JBAYQF010000071.1, from coordinate 152 downwards.
CGGTTACAGGCCGAGCTCGAAGGGCTTGTTCCCCTTGCCGGTCACTATGAGAGCCTGAAAGCCGGGTTGGCCGCGATGGCCGGGGAGAAGGCCCTCGCCGAACGCCTGACACTTGAGGCGACCACCGTGGAGGGGCAGATCCGGGAGTTCGG
>JBAYQF010000070.1:0-7259 GCA_041677325.1 Methanoculleus sp. | reverse complement strand
GCGTTCCAGGATACGGGGAAGACGGCGGTCCTGGTCGCCGCCGGGGCTGAGTTTGCAGGCATCATCGCTGTTGCGGATACCCTGAAACCGACGGCAAAGGGGGCGATCTCGGAACTGAAACGGATGGGCCTCTCGGTCACGATGATCACCGGCGACAACGAACGGACGGCAAACGCCATCGCGCGGGAAGCCGGTATCGAGAACGTCCACGCAGGAGTGCTGCCCGGAGACAAGGCACGGGAGGTCAGGAGCCTCCAGGAGAAGGGCGAGGTCGTGGCGTTCGTCGGCGACGGGATAAACGATGCACCGGCGCTTGCGCAGGCGGACGTCGGGATCGCGATCGGGAGCGGAACCGACGTCGCGATCGAGAGTGCTGATATCGTCCTCATCCGCGACGATCTCATCGACTCTGTTGCGGCCATCGAGCTCTCCCGGAAGGTGATGAGCCGGATCAAGCAGAATCTCTTCTGGGCGTTCGCCTACAACTCCGCCCTCATCCCCCTTGCAGCGGGCGTGCTCTACCCCTTCTTCGGCATCACCTTCCGTCCGGAACTTGCAGGGCTCGCGATGGCCCTCTCGTCGGTGACGGTCGTCTCGCTCTCGCTGCTGCTCAGGACGTATACGCCTCCGGCGAAGAGAGGGAGCGCTATAGAAGGGTGATGGGGGCGCCCTCCCTCCCCTTTAGAACCGGTAGACCATCTGCCGCGTCAACGCCCCCGGCCGCTCCTCCCCGGGCCTGAGTCCATCGACATCGTCACAGATGCTCCGGAGGGTGGCGCTCGCGTTGTCGGCGAAGTGGACCGCCCAGGCCTCGGGCGTCCGGGGCTGGACCTCACCGTGGGGGCCGTGGTGCGACATCACGATGTGGAGGATGTGGTTGAACCGTGCCGGGTCGACGCCGGTGGAGAACTTCATGAGCGCGGCAGCCCCGAGCGCCGTGTGTCCGATGAGGGTGTATTCAGGGAGTGCAACGAAGGAAAGACCCTGGCGGCAAAAGCAGACCGCCTTCCCGATATCGTGGAGGAGGGCTCCGGCGAGGAGAACGTCGGTATCCATCTCCCCCCGGCGGACAGTGCCCGCGATCGAGAGCGCAATCTCCGCGGTCTCAAGGGTGTGCTCCGCAAGGCCCCCCATATAGGCGTGATGCCGGCGTTTCGCCGCGGGAACATCGAGGAAACACGGCGCATCGTTCATCACCCGCGCAACAAGGTTGTATACCCCCTGATCCCTGATCCGGGCGGCCATATGGGCAAGCCCTTCACGGACGCTCCCCGTATCGACGGGTGCGTAGACAAAGGTGGAGGGCTCGATCTTCTCCGGCGGCACCGGATCGGCGAGGAAGGTGATCCCGTCGTTCACGTTCACCTCACAGGCGCCGTTGAACTCCTTTGCGTAGCCCCGTATCCGGTAGACCTCCCCTACCTGGATCGCACGACAGAACGCCTCGATCTGCTCCACGGTCTGGTCGGCCGTCCCCCAGACCTTGCAGGCCCCCCGGCCTGTCCGGTCGGATATGGCGAGCTGGATGTACTTGCCGCCCTTCTTATCCCGGAGTTCTACCGCATCCACAACGAAAGGCGCATCGACCTGCACCCCGCCGTTGATCTCCTCCACGTAGACCGTCTTCTCAAACACCGGACCACCGTGAAGAGTCAATTTGCACGGAGAACCTTAAAACCCGGCGGTTTGTTCCGGAGATGTCAGCCCCCCTCTAACGATCCCCCCGCCTGCCGGATAATATCTCTTCAGGCGGAAATATGTAAATCAAAGCGCCGGATGATCGTATACCACAGGGGTGAGGACGGCGGGGATGACGTCATCCTCTGCCGGATCACGAGTCAGTGGATCCGGGATCGCTACGCCATCGGCATCGCCGATGCAGATTTCACAGAAGGAACACCCCGCAAACAAGGCAACGTTCGACCAAACCGGCTTTTTTTGCCAGCGGCGACCTGATTTTTATCGCGGCGGTCATTGACCAGATCATCGAGATTCCACAGGCAGACTAAACCTATTCCTCACCCAAACCGGAGCCGGATCATCCCCAAAAGCATCTCTTTTGCATCTCCCTTCCCCACCTTCGACTCGTCCCGGTTCTCCCAGGTGATCGGGACTTCCTCTACCCGGTAGCCGCCCTGCCGTAACCGCCAGAGGAGTTCGACGTCGAACTCAAACCCCGTCGACCGGATGGACGGGAGAACTCCCTCAAGCGCCTCCCGCCGAAGGGCCTTTGCGCCGCATTGGGTGTCCCGGTAGTCAAGGCCGAAGAGCACCCTGGCCACGAAGTTGAAGAGCCGGCTCTCGACCCGGCGCCGGAACCCCAGTGGGACGGGGAGGACGGAGCCGGGGAACCAGTGCGACCCAATGGTGGCGGCGGCAGCCACGAGGCGGTCAAAGAGCCGCTCCATCTCCGAGAAAGACGTCGAACCGTCGGCATCCATGTAACCCGCGTACGCAGTCGACATTTCCCGGAATCCGGCGATGAACCCGCCCCCTTTCCCGAGCCGGCCAGGAAACGTCAGGCACCGGATGGAGAGCAATGGGTGGTCGGCCGCGAACGCATCTATGACCGCGGGAGTGTCGTCGATCCCGTCGCAGACAAAGATGAGATCACCTCTAAATTTCGATACATCCTCAAGAAGCGATCAGATCCGCTTCTCTTCATTGTATGCGGGGATCACCGGGGTGCAGTCCGCACAGTTCACGCCGCCGGTGCCTGTATCGTCTAACATTCCAGTTTCGTTATGATGGTATCGGCGAACGCGGCCGCAGCCGTGGGCCCGTTTGCGGTCACGACCTGCATATCCGCGACGACCGGGATATCAAGGAGGTTCGCTCCCGCCTTCTTCATCTCCGCGACAGCCTCCGGGCTCCGGTAGACCGTCGCCTGCCGCCCGGTGAGGATGCCCGCCCGCGCAAGGACGACCGGCGCAAGGCATATGGCGGCGACGACCTTCCCCTCCTCAAAGAATGACCGGACGAGATCCCGGAGCCTCTCGCTTTCCCAGAGATGCTCCTGCGAACCGCTGCCGCCCACCACCACGATCCCATCGTAGTCGTCGGGGTCTGCCTCATCAAGCGCCATCGACGCCTCTGCAGTGCCCCCGAGCATCCCCGTGCACGTGCCGGCAACAGTCGAGGCGAGGTCGACGCCGATCCCCACCTCCTCAAAGGTGCGTTTCGGGATATCCAGTTCCTCGTCCCTGAACCGTTCCGGTGCAATCACAAACAGGAGTTTCATATGGGTCTTCTATCAAGGGTTTGCTCATAAGCGTATTGATGGTTGTGGAACGAGGATCTTGCTTCCGGGCGGAACATCCGGAAATACCCGGGATAGTATTTTGAAATAAGATTATTATAATAATCACGCTATTAAAGTGCTGCCCCGCGACTGCACGAGATCGAGTCACCCTGCCGGATACCAGACTCCGGCATGGAGTCGTAACCGGTGGTCCCGGGGTGGAGATGGGGTATATGATGCAACGGAGCACCAGTTTCTGGATCGCCTTCCTCCTGGCGTTCGCGCTTGTCGCGGGCGCGGGAGCAGAGGCCGGAGATCCTGCAGTCATCTGGAACCGGACGTATGGAGAGTCCGATGCGTATGACGCGGCATACGCGATCATCCCCGGCGAGACCGGGTTCTTCCTTGCCGGGGAGTCGGCGCAGGATGCCTGGATAATCCGGATTGCGTCGGAAGGAAGTGAGGAGTGGAACAGAACGTATGGCGGGACGGAGACCGACGCCGCACACGCCATCATCCGGACGAGCGGCGGTAACCTCCTCCTCGCCGGAAACTTCACGTTTATCACGAATGAGACGCAGGCGGACACCGATGCCTGGCTCATGGAGATCGATCCTTCCGGCGGGGAGATCTGGAACCGGACCTATGGCGGGGTAGACGTCAACGCCTCGGCCGCCGCGGTCATCGAGGCGGCAGGCGGGGGTTACGTCTTCGCCGGCACCATCGCCCCACGGGAGGGGAGCGGGTCGGCGGCCTGGGTGGTCAGGGTGAACGAGACGGGCGACGAGATCTGGAACCGGACGTTCGGCGATATAGGAGACAACACCGCAAACGCCCTCACCGTGCTCCCCGGCGGTGATGTTGTCGTCGTCGGCAGCACCGAGTCTTCCGGGGCGGGAATGGCCGACATCTGGGTGATCCGGCTGGACGAATCGGGCGGCGAGGTCTGGAACCGGACGTTCGGGAGCCCCGACGACGACTCCGGCCGGGCGGTCATCAACACATCCGACGGCAATCTTCTCGTCGCCGGCACGTTCACGGAGCGGCCTGATAACGGTACGGCCGATACCGACGCCCTCCTCATCAAACTCACGCCTGAAGGAGATATCATCTGGAACTGGGTCTACGGCGATCTCGGCGTGAACGAGACGGCGGCCGCCGTCATCGAGACCGCCGACGGCGGCTACGCCTTTGCCGGGGAGACGGCGTACCCCGGGGTGGACGATACCGATGCGTGGGTGGTCAAGACCGACGCCGACGGTGCGGTGGCGTGGAGCCGGACGTTCGGCGGCGATAACCCCGGCGATACGGCCGCATCGCTCATCGAGTCTGCGCCGGGAGAGTTTGTCTTTGCAGGGCGGTTCAACGCTACCGGGAAGGATGGGGCGGTGAACATGGATGCCTGGGCGGTGAAACTCGGGCCGGCGCCCATGCCGACACCGACGCCGAAACCCACCACAGCGCCGATCAAGCCCCCGAAGGCGCCGATTGTACACCATAAACCGCCGATAACCGCCGGGCCGACGCCGACCGTGACGGCAAAACCCACGACGACGGCGACGGTTACGCCGACAGCAACTGCAACCCTGACCCCGACACCAACCCCTACGCTGATCCCCACCCCCACAGCCACATCAGAGCATCACGATCACGATGGCCCCGACCATGAAGACCACGGCTTTCTCTCGGGAAGGGTCTGGTACGACCTGAACGAGGACGGCATACCCGATCCCGGTGAACCGGGCATACCCGGGATCGGCGTGAGGCTGATAGGAAAGCGGACGATGTTCGACCGCACCGCCACCGGCCCGGACGGATCATACCGGTTCGGGACCACCCCACCCTCCGACTACCAGGGTGTTGAGTTCCTGGTTCCGGACGGTTACTCCTGCACCGGAAGTGATGTGCACCTCATATCCGGAACCATCGCGTTCGTGGAGAGCGGGTTCGGGCGGGGGCCCCTGAACGTCGGTTTTATCGGGAATTATCCCACAAATACCCCGGCAGAGGCATACGGGTGGGTGCTCGGGTCGGTCTGGAGGGATGACGATCAGAACGGGATCCAGGACGAGTTCATCGGCATGACGGACGTCGAGGTCAGCCTTCTCGATACGAATGGGGATGTTGTGGCATCGGCCCGTACGGTGTACCACGACATCGATACCTCCTTCTACCTCTTCGGTCCTCTCACGGCCGGGGAGTACTCCCTCGCGTTCACCGCCGGACGGTTACGCTTTCACGGTCGGCGGCGGCGACAGTCACGTCGACCCGTCGACCGGCAGGACGACTCCGTTCATGGTCGCCGGGGGGGATGCGGTCACGCGGAGCGCGGGGCTGATCTTCTCCCTTGCCCCATCGAACCCGGCGACCAGGGAGAACCCGCCGGATGAGGTTGCTGCAGAGAAAAATACGACCTACGCACCTTCTCCGACAGCCCCGGCGACCGGGGAGAATCCACCGGACGGGGTTGATACGGTTGAAAATACGACCTACAACCCTCCCCCGGCCCCGGTCGTCAACGAGACCCCTATCGCGACATTATCAGAGGAGGACGCGACCGACGATAACGCTTCGCGCGTCCTCTCTCTCCCGGAGCCGGCGGGAGAGAATATCACTCTCACGTGGCCGGACGAGCCGGGGTAGGCGGCTGATCCCGCTACTGGTGCTCCGCGACGTGCTTTCTGAGCATCGTCCCGGGCTTGTAGCGGTCGGCGATCTCGAGCGCAGTCTTCCTGAGCGCCGCATGCTCCACGACGCATGCCTCCGGCGGAGCGGCCTTCCGGAGGATCTGGGAGGTGTTCTCGGTGATCTGGATGAGTTCTGTTGCGATCAGGGCGTTGAGCCAGAGGAGGTCGCGGAGCATCTCTTTCGTTTCTTTGTCCTGGTGCATGGATAGGGGTAGGCGGTGCTCCTACATCAACCATTACGGAACAGAAGGGTTGATTCACCTCACCGGCAAACACTTCAGGAGATCATGGGTATGCAGTTTCTGGAGTTCGCCCGCGTCTGCGAACGCCTCGAAGGGACGCCGGGGCGCCTCGATATGATCGGAGTGACCGCCGCCGTCCTTCCCGGACTCGACGACGAGGAACTCCCCATATTCGTCCGGTTCGTCATGGGCAGGGTCTTTCCCGACTGGAGCACGAAAAAACTCGGTGTTGGCCCGAACCTCCTCTACGACGCCGTGGCCTACGTCGTCGGGACGAAGCGGGAGGTCGTTCGGGAGGCAATCAACGCGACCGGCGACGTCGGTCTTGCCGTCGAGGATCTGCTCGCGAAGAAGGAGCAGACATCGTTCTTCATCCAGGAGCTCGAACTCACCGGGGTCTACCAGGAACTCGAGCGGATGGCGGCCGCCGGCGGGCAGCGGTCGCAGCGGGAGAAACTCCGCGGGGCACAGGGGCTCTTCGGAAACGCCCGACCGATTGAGGGGCGGTACCTCGCACGGCTGATGCTTGAGGAGCTCCGGATCGGTATGGGGGAGGGAAACGTCCGCGACGCCATAGCGCAGGCGTTCGGAATAGACGTCGATCTCGTCGAGCATGCCCACCAGGCGATGAACGATCTCGGGGAGGTCGCCCTCCTCGCCCGGCGCGACCCGGACGCGCTCTCCCGCGTCACGATCGAGCCGTTCCGGCCGGTGAAGATGATGCTCGCCCAGGCGGGGACGATCGCCGCCCAGATCGAGGAGCACGGCGAGGTCGCGGTCGAGTACAAGTACGACGGGAGCCGGTTCCAGTTCCACAAGGTGGGCGACGCCTGCCGGATCTACTCCCGGAGGCTTGAGGACGTCACGGAGAGCCTCCCCGACATCGTAGCCCTTCTCCGGGAGGCGACCGACCACGATGTCATCCTCGACGGGGAGGCGGTCGCCGTCCGGGACGGGAGGCCGATGCCGTTCCAGTACGTCATCCGGCGGTTCCGGCGCAAGCACGAGGTCGACGCCATGATGGAGAAGATCGAACTCGTCCCCCGGGTCTTCGATATCCTCTACCTCGACGGCGAGACGCTGATGGAT
>JBAYQF010000069.1:0-7274 GCA_041677325.1 Methanoculleus sp. | reverse complement strand
TCCGACAGGTACATCGAGGATATCACCTGTAACGGCGTCGGCCCGATCTTCATCGAGCACAAGATCTTCAAAGGGCTGAAATCGGTCATCGGGTTTCAAGACTCAAAAGAGCTCGACAACTTCGTCATCAAGCTCGCCGAACGCATCAAACAGCCGCTGACATACCGAAACCCCATCGTGGACTCAACCCTCCCCGACGGCTCGCGTATCAACATCGTCTACGGAACCGAGATCAGCAAGCACGGGAGCAACTTCACCATCCGTAAAGTGAACGAGGTGCCCCTGAGCATCCTGCAGGTCATCGAGAGCGGGGCATGCAACTACATGATGGCCGCCTACCTCTGGATCTGCCTTGAGTACGGTATGTCGATGTTCGTCTCCGGCGAGACCGCGAGCGGCAAAACGACCACCCTGAACGCCCTCACGACATTCCTCCCGCCCGAGAACAAGATCGTCACCATCGAGGACACCCCCGAGCTGACCGTCCCCCACCGGAACTGGACGCGCGAGGTCGCGAAGGCCAAGGGGAAGGGCGAAGGAGAGGGTTCAGAGATCACGATGTTCGACCTCCTCAAGGCGGCGTTGCGTCAGCGTCCGAACCAGATCCTGGTCGGCGAGATTCGTGGCGTGGAGGGCTCCGTTGCCTTCTCCGCCATGCAGACCGGTCACCCGGTGATGAGCACATTCCACGCAGCGTCGGTCGAGAAACTGATCCAGCGTCTCTGCGGCGACCCGATCAACATCCCGAAGACCTACGTCGACAACCTGAACCTGGTCATCATCCAGAGCGCCGTGAAACTCCCGGGAGGTGGAACCGTGCGCCGGGTGCTCAGTGTCAACGAACTCGTGGGTTACGACCCCGAGACGCAGGGCTTCTCCTTCATGGCGGCATTCGTCTGGGACCCGGCGACCGACTCCTTCACGTTCACCGGAAAAGGGAGCAGTTACCTCCTTGAGAACAAGATTGCAACGATGCTCGGCATCCCCGAGAACCGGCGGGCCGACATCTATGATGAGGTTGATAAACGCGCCAAGATACTTGAACGACTCCACAAGGCAGGATACACCCAGTTCTGGGATCTCTTCCACATGACGACAAAGATCAAGAAGCAGGGCCTGCTCAAGATCGAGGTGTAGGGATTGTTTGAGGACCTGACCGAACGGTTGCGGGCGGCAAACCAGGGAAAACTCCCGTTCGAGGAGCAGATTGAGACCCTCGGCGAACTCCGCTCCTCCATCCTTGAGAACAAGAAGATGGAGCAGGATCTGCTCCTCATGTACACCTACATGGCCGCAATCACCACGTCGACCGTGACCCGGCCCGAGATCTTCCAGTATACGTCCGAACGGTTCGAGTACATCCCGTCGCGCTACATAGCAAAGGTGCAGCGCCTCGTCGCCGGTTGGGGGCAGAACTACTCAAGCGCCCTCCGGGCGATTGCGGAACGATGCCGAAATGGAACCCTCCAGAGCATGCTCAACCGTTACGCGAACTCCATCGATTCCGGTGTCCCGGACGACGACTTCATCGCCACAGAACTCGCGAGCATCAGGAGCATCTACCGCAACTCATTCGAGCAGGGGATCGAACTCCTGAAGAAATGGGGCGACGCCTCCATCGCGATGCTCCTTTCCGGCGCGCTCGTCGCGATCATCATCATGATATCGGTGGCCATCTATGCCCCTGATGGGATCGAGTCGGCGCTGAACTCATCCTACTTCATCATCCTCGCCATATCGGCTTTCGGTCTCACAATCATGTACCGGGCGGTTCCCGACGACCCCCGGACACACGGCCTTGTTGAGATCTGTTCACGAGAGCAGGGCATCATCCGGCGGTTGGAACGCCTGATCCTGCCGGTAACCGCTGCAATAGGACTGATGCTCATCATCGTCGGCGTCAACGCAGGTATCATCTTCCTGCTTGTCGGCCTCCTCCTGATGCCGCTCGGGGTCATCGGTTACATCGATGATGCAAATGTCATCAACCGGGACAACGATTTCGCAACATTCATCCGCGGCCTTGGATCGATCATGGGCGGCAAGGGCATTACCACCGGCGATGCACTCCGTGAGGTCGACAGGAAATCGCTCTTCCATCTCGAACCGTTCATCAATTCCGTCTCGCTGAAACTGAACCTCGGGCTCGACGAAGCCGGGAGCTGGAAGAAATTCATCGGGGAGACCGGCAGTTATCTGATCTACAAGTACATGAACATCTTTCGCGACGCGGTCGCTCTCGGCGGCTCACCGGATGCGATCGGGAAGATCGTCGGTTCGTCGATGCTCGAGCAGGTGCTGCTCAGGAGAAAACGCGACATGATGGTGAAGGGGTTCGTCGTCCTGCTCGTCCCGATGCACGGGGCGATGATCGGCATATTCGTCTTCCTCTTTGAGATCCTCCTCGCCATGTCCCGGGCCGTGACGGAGGTAATGAGCCGGTTTACAGACTCTACAGCCGCACTCACCGGGGGATCGGCCTCCATCGGCAGCAGCATGGGAGCATCGTTAAACATCTTCGCCAACTTCCCCGAAGATACGATGCGCACCTATGTCGTGACGATCCTCTTAATGCTGACTATTGCCAATGTACTGGCAGGGAAGATCGTCATGGGCGGCGACCGATATCTGTACTACTTCTTCACAAGCCTGCTCTGCGTGGCAACCGGTATCGTTTACATCGTTGCACCGTTCATCGTGGGCGTATTCTTCAACATCCCGGTATTTGCGGAGGTGTGACGGTGAAAGAGAATTTACGCCGGCCGCTGCTTTTCCTGATAACCGTCGGAATAGGGATCGTGATCATCGCCTTCGATGCAACCGCCGAGATCATCATCGCAGGCACCGTTCTTGCAGGGTTCCTCGCGCTCGTCGTCACCGGGGCGCTTGACCTTGCGGAACTGAGACCGTCGAGGCTGCGTGCCGCACTCCGGGAGCGAAAAGAGGAAAAAAAGGCTGCTCCACCGGATGCTCCGGCAGAGAGTCCACCTCCCGCCGCGAAGCGTCCGCTCTCCGGGGTCGATATCTCCGGTATGTTCGGGACGCTCAGGACATCGATCATGGAGGCGATCGCGCACGCCCGCGCCTCCGAGAGCGAGAAGAAGAGCAGTATCGAGAAGATCGATGCCGTGCTCGACCAGGCGGTCGAGGGGACGGTGCCCGAACCATCCATAACCCCGGCTCCCCCGAAAGCCGGCGGGGGTGCTGCCGATCCTCTTGCTTCGCTTGCAGATCTCGATGTCGACTCACTGGAAGGTCTTGATATCGACGGCGATGCATCCGGCTCCGGGGCAATGTTCGATCCCGACCAGATCTCTCTTCTCTCGGCAGAAGATGAGGATACCATATCAAACATCCTCAAGTCGCACCAGGATGAACTCGACGATTTTGACCTCCCGGCGAGCATCGATCTCGCCGGGGACGCCGATGATGCCTTTCCCCCGGCGGTGGCGGATATCCCGGAACTGCCCGGCGACGGCGGCATGCCGGACATGAGCACACTGAGTGACGAACTCTCAATGCTCAACGACCTGGATCTCGATGAGATCGAGATTGAAGGAGAGGAAGAAGAGGAGATCGACGCCGATGAGCCCCCCCCGGAGGAGGATCTCCTCGAGGAGATAGAAGAAGAGGCAAAAGAGGACTTTGACATGGTCTCTTTTGCAGCCGGCGGTGCAATCGAGGACGACCTGATCTCATCACTCAAAGCCGACTCGAAGAAGAAGAAGTTCGTTGAGGATATCAGCCTGATCCGTGAACTGAAAGGGGAGAAGTACCCTGCAAAAGACCTGGCAGTGGAACTCGAGGATATCCTTGCGACGATGGAAACACAACGCTGATGGTATTGCACGGGATATACTAATGTAGTGGAGGTGGGGATGGGAGCAATGAAATCGGTTCCGGTAAAGGTCGAACACGAAGGCAAATGGATCCCGACGACGATGGGTATCGCGGAAGATCGCTTCCGCATCGATGCACCCCTGAATCAAGAGATCTTCTATAAATCCGTGGTTGATCTCGACGAGAAGAGGAATCAGGTGATCATCACCACCGGAGGGGAGGTTAAAGCCGTTTACCGTATCGCGTCGGTAGAGAAGGTCCTTCGGATCGTAAAGAGGTTCATCATCACCCAGGCCAGCGCCTACCGGTTGAACGCCTTCTTCATGTCGCCCGCAATCCGCGGCGGGGTGCTCGTCCAGAACGCTCAATGGGAGAAAGGCACGATCGCCGTCATGAAGACCGGGATCTGGTTCGTCAGCCAGGAGAAACAGGTCTGTATCCTCCTCGACGAGGTGACAGGTATTGAGCTCACGTCGCGTGAGATCCAGGAGAAGAATCTCGATGTCGTGAAGATCGACCATCTCGCCGAGAACGAGGTCGTGACGAGTTTCGTCCTCTGCCCGCTGACGACACTCCAGGTTCTCTACAACTTCCTCAAAGAAGCGACACACGAGACCGAAGTCCGCGAGGAGATCGACCCCCTGACCGGGCAGGTGGCCATGCTGGTCTACAGTGGGATGGACTCAAGCACCATCGAGAATATGCTGAAACTCGCACATAAGGATCTCGATGCCGTCTACGAGAGGCTTCTCGACTCAGGCCTCGCTGAAGTGCTGTATGTCAGGAAAGAAATACAACTCACTCCAAAAGGCGTAAGATACATATCAGAGTCGGTAAAATCTTCAATAGACTAAAACATTGTTTCTTTGAAATGCGAAGACATATATAATCTTTTTACCAAATATTCAACGAGTGATGTTCAATGGGGAGAATCCTGATCGTCGATGATACAATGTTTATGAGGACGTTACTGAAGAACATCCTCTTCTCCGGCGGGCACGATATCGTCGGGGAGGCCGGGGACGGGGCGGAAGCCGTTGCCAAGTACCAGGAACTGAAACCCGACCTCGTCACGATGGATGTCGTCATGCCGAAGGTGAACGGAATTGAGGCGCTCAAGGCCATCAAGGCCGCCGATCCCGGAGCAAAGGTCATCATGTGCACGGCGGTCGGCCAGGAACAGATGGTAAAACTCGCCGTCAAGAGCGGTGCGAGAGGCTACATTGTAAAGCCGTTCCAGGCTCCGAAAGTTCTCGAAGAAGTCAAGAACGTCCTCAGTGCGTAATTATGATACGGGTTCTGATCGTCGACGATTCACTCTTTATCCGCACAATACTCCGGGATCTCCTCAAGGATAGCCCGGACATAGAAGTAGTCGGAACTGCGGTCAACGGCATCGATGCCCTTGAGAAGATATCCGGCCTGAAACCCGACGTCGTCACGCTCGATATCGAGATGCCCCGAATGAACGGCCTTGAGACGCTTGAAGCGCTCTCGGAGGTTCGTTCGAAACCGAAGGTGATCGTCCTGAGCACCCTGACATCACGCCAGGCCGATATGACCCACAAGGCGTTGCGGCTCGGGGCGGACGATTTCATGCTCAAGCCGAAGGATGTCCCGAACGTCAGGGGCATCGAGCGGGAACTCATCCAGAAGATCAAGAACCTTGTCGCACTCCCGACGGTCGTAAAACCGACCACAATCGCCCGGAATGATGCGGACGCAGCCGTCGTGATAGGCTCCTCCGCTGGGGGGCCGCCGATGCTCGATATGCTCCTCTCCGCGCTTCCGCCGGACCTGCCCGCTACGGTCGTCGTCACCCAGCATATGCCCGAGGGGTTCACCGCATCGCTCGCCGAGCGCCTGAATCGGGTCTCTGCCCTCCCTGTCAAAGAGACCGAGAACGGGGAGAGCCTGCAGACCGGAACCGTCCTGATCTCAAAAGCCGGGTACCATACCGTCATATCGGGGGTTGCGGCAGGGAGCGGAAAAAGCCACGGGCGGATCATCCACTCGACCGCTCCACGCCTGCACGCGGTCCGGCCTGCCGTCGACAAGACGTTTGCCTCCGCGGCACACGTGTTCGGGCCGCGCACCGTCTCCGTCATCCTCTCTGGGATGGGAAACGACGGCGGCGAGGGAACGCTCGCGGTGAAGACGGCAGGCGGCAGGACGATGGTGTGCGCCGAGGAGGACTGTCTCGTCTACGGGATGGCGCGTTCCGCTCTTGCCCGGGATAGTGTGGATAAGGTGGTTCCGCTCAAGGATCTCGCGCGTGAGATCGCGAAAGCGGTCGGCCAGCTCAGAGGTGGATGATGTTTGACGAAGAAGGATATCGGAAACTGTTCGTTGAGGAGTCGCGGGAGAACCATGAGAACATCGTGAACAACCTTCTTGCCCTTGAGAACGAAGATGCCCAGCAGGAGGCCATCGACGAGATCTTCCGGTCGGCACATACCCTCAAGGGGATGTCCGCATCGATGGGCTTTGATGCGATGGAGCACCTCTGTCACTCGATGGAGGATGTGTTCTCTCTCATCCGTAGCGGGCGGCGCGAAGTAACGGTCTCGCTCACCGATCTCCTGCTCAACTGCACCGACACGATCGAGGAGATGCTGGATGCGATCGAGGCGGGGGGGGCGCTGTCAGACGAGCAATCCGCCAGCCTGGTCCAGGATCTCCAGGTGTTTGCTGAAGGAGAGGACGACGTCGTGCCCGCGTTATCCATGGACGAGACCGTTCCGGCCGATCTCCTTCCGGAGACGATGGACGATGTCGATGGACAACCGTTGTATACGTTGACGGTCGCCATCGATCCGTCCAGTACCATGAAGGACGTCCGGGCGATGCTGCTCTTGCAGAACCTGGAAGAGATCGGGACGATCCGTTCGACCATCCCTCCGCGGGAACTCCTCGAAGACGGGAAGTTCGACGAGCAGTTTGAGATCTTCATCGAGAGCGAGGCGGGAGAGGAGGCCCTCAGGACGATCGCCTCCGGAACTGAGGTCTCGCTTATCGACCTTTCTCCAGCACAGTCGCTGCCGGGCACACCAGCAGCATCCTCCACCTCGCCGGTGAACAAAGAAAGCGAGCTGTCTGAGGCTGTACCGGCTCAGCGGGCAGCGAGGGCTGATAAGAGGCGGGAGATCAAGAACATCCGTGTCGATATCCAGCGGCTCGACCGGATGATGAACCTGGTGGAGGATCTGGTCATCAACCGCGGGCGGCTTGAGCAGATCGCGTAGAAGCACGGTATCAAGGAGTTCGACGAGGCGCTCTCCATGGTCGGCCGTTCGGTCTCCGACCTCCAGAACCTGATGATGGGGATCCGGATGATGCCGCTCGAACGTATCTTCAACCGCCTTCCCCGCGTCGTGCGGGACGTTGCAAATCACGACGGGAAAGAGGTCGAGTTCACCATCGAGGGCGGCGAG
>JBAYQF010000068.1:0-7374 GCA_041677325.1 Methanoculleus sp. | reverse complement strand
GCGTGGAGGGATGCCCACGCCGCCCGGGCAAGGGTGCCGAGGTCTTCCTGGATGATCGACCAGCAGAGGAAGGTGTTTGCCACTCCGGGGAATCTCCGGGCATCGAGCTGCCAGCGGTAGCGTGGGAGTTTCACCACATCAGCCGCTCCTTCCGGTGCTTTTCCCGGATCAGGCGCGCAGTAGCCGCAAGATGGACACCGTTTCACCCATGCATAGATGGTGGACCGCAGGGGTTCGGCGGGGCGGGTGTCGAGGTCCCGCGACCCGACGCTGCTTGCAGCATCAGGAATGGTGAACCGGCATGCCTCACCGCAGACCGCACAGGTGGTATTGAGATGGTGAATGTGGATCATCGGTGGGCTGCATTACATGACATTCGATATATATTTTATCTCGAATGGAATCCGGGTCCCGGTTGCCCGGGACCCGGACCGCCTCACCGATCCACCTCCTGCCGTCCACGTTCCGCCCCTCTTCCTTCTCAGGTCACAGGTGCCATTCTCTCGATTTTCCGGGCATAGACCGTCATAACCCACCCGAGGAGCGCCGTCGTGCCCGCGACCAGCGCGAGGATCAGCCAGTGGACGGGGTCGGCGGTGTCCACCGCGAGCCGTACGATGAGGTTCAAGGGGTTGTAAGGGGCGGCCATGACGAAGAGGAAGACCACGACGAGCGCCGTCGAGAAGATGAACTGGGCGCTCGTCCGTTCGCGGTAGTGGAGTCCGACGAGGGCGCCGAGCAGGATGAGGAAGAGCCCGCCCGCCGAGGCGTGAAGGAGGATGGCGGCGGCGTTATCGACCTCGATGCCGTTCAACCCGAGGAGGAGGAGCCAGGCTCCGGCCTGGATAGGAACAAGAACCTCGCAGGCGACGATCTTCCCCCAGATCATCTCTGCGAACGTGACCGGTGTCGACATGAGCGTCTCAAGGGTCCGGCGCTGGTACTCCTCGGTGATGAGGTCGATGATCAGGGCGGCCGAGACGATCGCCGGGAGGAAGACGAGTAGAGGGATGAGGAGGCCGTAGACGAACTCAAAGAAGTTTTCGCCGCCCCGGGACTCAGGGAAGTTCAACCCGACCGGGAAGGCGGTCATCCGGTCGGCCCGGATCTCCCGCAGTTCCCTCTCGTAGCCCTGGAGGACCTCTTTGATCTTGACGTTGATGACGCCCGATTGCAGGTCGTTCTGGATGAGGTAGAGCGTGACCGTAATCGGTTCTTCCGCATCCGGCGGCGTATCGGGGACGTAAATCACCGCCGAGATCTTTCGTTCGCGGAGTGCCGCGAGCGCTGCAGGGAGGTCCATCCGGTGGAGGATGAGGTCGTCCCGTTTCTCAAACTCCCCGATGAGGGGTGAGTCCGACCCGGCGTAGCCGACGCCGTAAGTGATCGTCGAGTAACTCTCGAGCGCCTCCGGGTCGTACATGGCGGTGAGTCCCACCATCAGGAACGACGAGAACATCGCGATGAAGACCTGCAGGAGTATGGCAAAGATGATCGTCTTCTCCGCCGAGAGGCCGCGAAGTTCCTTCTTCGCGATGAGGGTGATGTTTCGGGCGTTCACAGGAGCGCCCCCGCGAGGAAGTAGAGATTGTAGAGGCTGTGCACCACGGTTGCTGCGATCAGCCCCGGCCCGTAGGCGCGCCGTCCCAGCACGAGGAGGAATCCGCCGATGATGAGCACTCCTGTGATGTGGAGGAGGAGCGGCATCCAGAGGACCTGGAGGGAGAGGAAGAGGACGTTTCCGAAGATCGACTCGGTGATCTGGGCTAGTGTGGCAAAAAGGAGGAGCTTTTCGCCGATGAGGAACCCAAAACCGATGGCGACTGCCCCGATGAGCAGGGTCTTCGGCGTGAGAAACGCCGGGCGTGTCTGCGCCACTGCATAAAGCCCGATTGACTTGGCGAACTCCTCGACGAACGCCGCCGAGACGACCAGGAGGACGAGGGAGAGCGGCATCGGGATGTTGAAGAAGAGGACGAGCACCATCATCTGGACCATGAAGACGAATGGTATCGTGAAGACGGAGAGGAGGAAGAGCGAGAGGTAAGGGTGATCCCGGCGTATCCCGGCCGATATGAAGTCAATGAGCCGTGAAAGGAGGGGTTTTTCTGAAAAGAGTCGTTCTTCGCGGAAGTTCATGATGCCGCCGTAGAAGAGGACGAGGGCGGTTGCAAAGAAGAGCGTGGTCGAGTAGACGTACTGGGCAGCGGTGAACCCGTCTCCCTGGATATCGAGGACGACCAGGGTGAGGGGCGATATGATGCTTATGACGTGGGTGTTTGCAAAGACCGTCGGGAAGAAGAGGTACGATGTGGCGATGGTCGAGAAGAAGATCGAGACGAACGAGAGTTCCTTGAAGCTCCGGGAGGCCATCCCGATGATCAGGGCGTTTGCGAGGAAGAAGAGGATGACCGGGACGAGCGGAAGGAGGATCGAGAGCGGCGCCCCGATAGCGAAGGTGATTGCGGCCGAGATGAGGAGCATGACCGCAAAATAGGGGAGTGCTTTCCCGACGACGATCGCAACCGGGCTGACCGGGGTTGCAAGGAGCGCCTCCCCGGCCCTTCCCACCCGCTCGTTCATGATGCTCATCATGTAAAACTGGGAGGTGAAGTAAAGGGGGAATATGAAGACGAAGACGAGGACGATCGCATCAAACGGGAGTGGAGCCGAGAGTTCGGCCGGCGTTCGGAATCGATCCATTACGGGATCTCCCGATGTGATGCCGGTATAGCGAGAAAGGGGGTGGTCACCCACCGATCCGGCAAGGTGCTCTCTGAGGTCATCCTCGGAGACCGGCATGGCCGATGGGGGGAGGGTCACCGCCTCGACCGGGCCGGAAGGAACGGGAGGCTCCCGTGCATCTGCCGGCGCGCCGACCTGTTGTCCGCCCTGGGTCGCCAGAAAGTCGATCTCGCTCTTCACGTACTCGAGATCGATCCAGAGCGGGTATGCGGCAAAGAGGTCGGGCTCTTCTGCGGCAACGCGGGAGACATACCCCTGGTAGCTGCGCTCGAGCGTCTTCAGTGCCGCCCTGCCTTTGTCGGTATCAGCGGCGTAGACTTCGCCTTGCAAGATGACGACATCGTATGCGAACCGGTTTGTCCAGAGGGCTGAACCGCTGTCGATATACACAGTGAACCGGGTGTCGGGAAGGATGATCCGGGCGGTATCGAGGTCGTCGACGCCGATGTGGTAGATGCCGTCCTGCATATGGACGCCGCTCTGGGCGGCAAATGTCGTTACCAGAACCAGGAGGATGAGCAGGCCTGCCGCGAGCGGGAGGACGTTTCTTCCCATCGTGGTCATCGACCGTTTCATCTCCCAGACGGCGATTGTCCGGATGGAGGAGAGCATGTGCATATGAATTCCCGGAGAACGTCAGAGGAATCATATCTCTCTGCAACAACCTATTAGTAATCATCGACGACATAGGATGCCCAATGATCACGGCTCGCGCTCTCGTCAAACACTACGGCGACTTCCCTGCTCTCGACGGCGTTACCTTCGACCTCGGCGACGCACAGATACTCGGTGTGATCGGGCATAACGGGGCTGGCAAAACGACGCTTCTGAAGATCATGGCCGGTCTCATATCACCGACGGCGGGGGATCTCACCATCGACGGGATCGACGTTGTCCGTAGACCGCTCGACCTGAAACGGAATCTGGGTTACCTCCCCGAGGAATCGCGCCTCTACGAGACGATGACCGCGGATGCATACCTCGCGTTCTTCGGCGAGATCTATGGTATGTCAAGGGCGGCCATAAAAACCCGGAGCGATGACCTCCTTGCGGAACTCGCGCTCGATCCGGGTGGGAAGAAGATCGGGGAGCTCTCAAAGGGGATGAAACGTAAAGTTGCCATAGCGCGGTCGTTGATGCATGACCCCGGTCTCCTCATCTACGACGAACCCACCTCCGGCCTCGACCCCATGACTTCGCGGTCGGTGCTTGACTACGTCAGCGATCTGCGGGGACAGGGTAAGACGGTGGTCTTCTCGGCCCACAACCTCTTCCAGGTGGAGGAGATCTGCGATCTTGTGTTGATCCTTCGCAGGGGGAAGGTGGTGGCGCAAGGAACCATGCCCGAACTCCGGGAGGCGTTCGGTTCGATCACCTACCGGGTCTTCTTCCGTATCCCGGACCCGGCGTCCTTTGTCACATCCATCGATCATCTCGCCCGCGACGGGCGGCACCTCGCCGAGGCGCGTTCCATCGAGGACTTGAACCGGACGACCGCGACACTCGTGGCGGATGGTGCGACGATCGAGCGGATCGAGTCACATTATCCGACGCTTGAGGAGATGCTCTTGAAGATTGGGCGGTAATCCCCGGAAACTGTTATATCCACCTGTTTTGTAAATATTACCCGATTTTTTTCGGGATTTTCTCCCGCCATTATCTCTCATATACGATTCTTCAGGGGGCTGCTCCTGTATCGCACGATATCGTGCGGAGTTCTCTCTTCATCCTGTTCCTGCTACTTCGCTGGCGGGGAACATGTGTGCTGAACGTGTTGTCATGTGATGTTTTTCTGAATTCGGTATCAGAGCTGGATATATATAGCAGCGGCATATATGTGCCCCCGATAACCCCGTTATCATTGCAGCAGCCGGTCTCCTGCGGGAAACCGTGGCGCGGGCAGAGGGTTGCCGGCATCGACCCGATAACGCGGCGCCCTGTCTGCAATGGAGGTATTCTGCTGCTGGAGGGCGATCGTGGAACGTCTGAAGGTCGTCACCGGGGAAAGAATCGATATGGATGACAGGAGAAGAAGGATGGTCGACGGGCCTGAAGGGATTTGAACCCTTGGCCTACGGATTAAGAGTCCGTCGCTCTGCCGACTAAGCTACAGGCCCACGTATCTGACCTTACAGTGTGGCACGGGATAGGGTATAAAACTTATGGGTCCCTCGCAAAAACCGCCGGGATGGAATCCCTTAATACTATGAGAAGTTACACCATTGTACGCATGCCTGAGGCCGTCCAGAACGTTTCTAAGGAACGTATCAAGTATATCATTTTCGGCTGTGGGAGCACCGGCTATAACGTTGCGGAAGAACTCGAACGGGAGAACGAAGACCTCATCATCATCGATAAGGATGAGAAGCGAGTGGAAGATCTCCGTGACCAGAAGTACGAAGCGCTCGTCCGTGACCTCCGTGACCCGAACCTTGTGGAGGGGTTGCCCGTGCCGGAGGTCGCGTTCATCCTCGCGAACGACCGGGATGCCAACCTCACCGCCCTTAAGACCATCAAAACCCGGTATCCGGCGACCTACGTCATCGCACGTGCCACCGACCCGGTCGGCGTCGATCTCCTCCAGCAGGAGGGCGCCGATATCGTCCTCTATCCCCAGGAGGTGGTTGCGAGAACTGCTATCCACCATATCCGCAAACTCCATTCATCACGGCTCGCGCTCCGGCTCTACGATATGCTCGCCGCCTGGGAGGGGACGCTCTGCATCGTCACCCACTTAAACCCCGATCCGGACTCGATATCGAGTGCCATGGCTCTCTCGATGATTGCACGGCACGCTAGCCACAACAAGCTGAACTGCCGCATCCTCTATGAGGGAGACATCGGGCACCAGGAGAACCGGGCGTTCATCAACCTCCTTGAGATCAAGATGGAGCGCCTCACCCCCCAGGATCTTGAGACGTGCAACTACATCGCCCTGGTCGATTCATCTGGGCCGGGCGTAAATAATGAACTCCCGAAGACCACCCGGGTCAACATCATCATCGATCACCACAAGAACGGTGAACACCCCCTCACCACCGCCGACTTCATCGACATCCGGCCGGGAGTCGGCGCCACGGCGAGCATCCTGACCCAGTATCTGATGGAACTCGATATCCCCGTGAACAAATCGGTGGCTACCGCGCTCCTTTATGGTATCCGGGCAGACACGCGGGACTTCAAGAGGAACGTCACACCGCAGGATCTCAACTACGCAGCGTTCCTCCTCCCCCTGACCGACTCAGATCTCCTGGACAAGATAACTTCCCCCTCCATGTCACAGGAGACCGTGGAGATCATCGGAAACGCCATCCACAACCGGCGAATCAAGAACGGTTACCTCTTCTCGAACGTCGGTTACATCAGGAACCGCGACGCTCTCCCGCAGGCAGCCGATATCCTGATCCTCCTTGAGGGCGTGAACACAGCGCTCGTCTACGGTATAAGCGACCAGAATATCATCATATCCGCCCGGAACAAGGATATCAGGCTCCACCTCGGCAACGTTATGGCCGAGGCGTTCGGGCCTATCGGCGAGGCGGGCGGGCATGCTACGATGGCAGCAGCCCTGATCCCGCTCAACTACTTCTCGATGGTGAAGGAGAAAGAGGGGCTGCTTGACCTGATCATCGATCCGATCTTGAAACGGTTCTCTGGTATCGTCGGCCTGGACAATAATGAGGGTAAGCAATGAGGTTTGCGGACTGGGAGCCTCATTACACTGCAATTCTTGAATATTTTGGGTTTGAGCGCGAGGCGGACGAGGCGGGCGCCCGCCTGCTCGCGGATCTCGCCGACGGCCGTGACGATATCGGACGGCTTGAGGCACTCATCCGGGGTCGGGCGGTGACGGTCTGCGGAAACGCCCCCTGCCTTTCTATGGAACTCGACCTGATCGAGGGAACGGTCCTTGCCGCCGATGCAGCGGCGGAGGTGCTTGCAGATCACGGTATCCAGCCGGATGCGGTCTTCACCGACCTCGATGGGGCGACCGACGCCTTCATAGACCTCTCTCTGAGAGGAACGGTGATGGTCGTTCACGCCCACGGCGACAACATCCCGCTCCTCCGCCACTGGGTTTCGCGTATCCCTGGGCCGCTCGTCGCTACCACCCAGGCGGCACCCCTTCCCCATGTCCATAACTTCGGCGGGTTCACCGATGGCGACCGGGCGGTCTTTGCCGCCGATGAGCTCGGGGCGGCGTCTATCCGGATCATCGGGTTCGATCTTGCCGACAAAGATGTCGATCCCCTCAAACGGGGAAAACTCTACTGGGCGGGAGAACTCCTCCGCCTGATCGGGTATGACCTCTAACGCCCTTATCATCGACGGTTACGTCGACGAACCCGCATGTCTCGGTGTTGCGCCCTACATCTCCCCCTACATCCGTGAGGTTGCGGGGGTCCTCGCCGGGCACGGCTACGCGGCTCGTTACATCACCATCGACCAGATCCGGGCGGATCCCACCCTCATCAGCGCCTCCAGTACCGATCTCATGGTGATGATCGCCGGCCTGACCGTGCCGGGGACTTACATCGGGGGGAAACCTGCGACCCTGACGGAGATCCAGCAGCTCGGGATCGTGCTCCGGCAATCGACGACCGCGATCGGCGGACCGATTGCCTTCGG
>JBAYQF010000067.1:0-7407 GCA_041677325.1 Methanoculleus sp. | reverse complement strand
GTTTTACACCGGTCTCCGCACCGATCCGCTGCTGGATGTAGGTGAGCACCCACTGAACGAGGAGCTGGCCGAAATTTCCGCCCTTCAGGATATCGGCGATCGAGGGCTCGGCCGTCTCCTCGGTGAGCGCAGTGAGCCGGCCCCGATCGAGTTCGACGCCGACGACATCGGGCTCGAACCCTTCTATCGCGGAGCGAACCTCCTCGATGCTCTTCTTTGAGACGTGTGCCGTCCCGACAAGGTGGATCTCAACCATCGAGCACCTTCATACCTTCGCTGTCGATCACGGCGCGCTTTCCCGGCGGCACCACCGCCTCCCGGAAGACGACACGGACACCGGCCTCCTCCACCGCCTCGGCTGCCTGCCGCCTGCAGAGATCGGCCGCCGCGTCGCGTGCATCGCAAGAAGAGAGCGGTGCACCGAGACCGGGGCACTCCGATATCACGAGGTCGTCGTCCACCAGCATGAACGGATAGGTGCGGCAGATCCAGGGGCGGTGAACGTAGATCGAGCACCGCCCTTCGCGGAGGAAGATGCAAGCCTCATCGGTTCTCCGGATGCACCAGGCAAGAGTATACTCACCACCGGTTCCGGCGGTGATGAAGTCGGGATAGGGTTCGGCGATCTCCTCCCAGGCCATGCCCGTCGCCGTCATGATCGCCCGGATCTCCGCCGGGCTCACCAGAACGAGGTTCGAGTCCTCCGCGACCCGGCGACAGCAGGCACCGCACTCCCGGCAACAAAACCCGATCGACTCGATCCGGCCAGTAACATCATCTACTTCGAGCATGGGATGGTAAGATGTTGAGAAGGGATCCGCCCGTTAACGGTCCGACCGACCTCCAGGTGCCGTAGGGCATCACAGAGGCGCTCATAAGGGGACGCCATCGTCTCCACGCTATAGATATCCGGTTCTGCGGATGTCCGGGGGATCATACGGCAGGACAATCCATGGTTATTGACCACGTAACGTGGAAGCATTGCTTATAGATGGATGTAAAAAGGTATAGTCCTTCCTCAGGCATACCGCTCGACGAAATCAAAGACCTTCCGGGCGATCTCTTCAGGGCTATAGCCCATGAGGTGGGCGAGCATCAGGGCTCCTCCTGCCCCGGTCCCTTCCTTGACCTCACCGATACAGTAGCGGGCGAGTCCGGCGTGTCCGATGCCGGCGAAGTCCGGGTCGACGTAATATGCAGCGGTGCCGAGATCGGCAACCGACCGGGCGAACCCGGCGGACGGATCATCCCTGACGTAGACCGTCGTCGCTATGCGCGGCACCCGTTTCCCGAGCCCTTTCAGGACGGCCGCAACGGCGAGCATCTGGGTCCCGCCCGCAAAGAGAACTTCGCCCGTATAGGTGCTCGCGATCCCTGCAGCGACCGGCATCATGGGATCGCCTGCAGCACGGAGAATATCAAGAGGGCTCCTCGCACCCGTCGCATCGATCCGGGCAAGCGTCTCACGGCAGACGGCATCCTTCAGTCCGAGAGGGTTGTCTGCAAACGCGCTGCTGACCGAGGCGTCGTAGCCGAGCGCACGCAGGACACAGAGGGCGGTGGTCGTCCCGCCCGGGACACACTCCCCGAGCACCAGGAGATCGCTGTACTGCGAAAGGAGCCTCCCGATCGCCTCGCCTCGCTCGAAAAGGGATGTTGCCTGCGGCACTGCGTCCTCCTTTCGCGGATCGCCGCCGGGGCTCCCGTAGACGTCGAGGCAGGGGACGGTGGGGGCGTGGACGAGCCCTGCGTTGATGATGACGGGGGCTAGGCCGGTCAGCTCCACCATCGATCGGGTGATGCTCGCGGGCGTCGGGCAGCCGGTAGGGGTGTTCGGTCGGGCTGCGACGCTCGTGATCGCGCCGGTCGTAACGAGTTCGGCGTCAAGGTTCGGGGTGAGCAGGGTCTTTTCGGGGGTCGGCCCCGCACCGGATATGCCGGGAACGGTGGAGAGCATGGTGTTGCCGAGGACAAGTGCCAGCATCGGGCGTTCGGGTCGTATCTCTGGAATTTCTGAAAGGAACGGGTTTAACATCGGTACAGGATTGGTTTTGCGGGATAGAAGAGGTTACTGACAGGAGCGTACGAGATGCCGGGTATGCCGGAGCGGCGCCGGATCCAAACTCCAAAATACATCCCGCCTCCAATACTTGAACAATGTTCGAGATAGAGCGCAGACTGGAAGAAAAAGGCATCGTGAGGAGGGATATCGTCGTTGCTGCGATGGAACTCTACGTCCCCCACGGGATAGGAGCAGATGAGGCCGCGCAGATGCTTGATGCAAAGATCGGGAAGGCACTTGACGATCCCAACGTATCGTCACTTCTCCTCGGCGCCCTCCTGCTTGAGGACGAACTCTACGTAAAACGGAAAGACTCCGAGATCGCCGACGATCCGGTCTTCCTCCTCTCCGACGAGATCATCGGCATGGCCATCGCCGAGGTGATCGGGGGGACCTATGCTCGATTCGAGTTCACCCGCTACGACCAGAAAAAACCGGGCATCCTCTCTAGACTTGGGCCGTTCCTCGACGACGCTATCGCCGGGCTGATCGCCGGCTGCACATCGCGCCTCTACAGTGAGTCGATGGGATCGGCGTGAGATCCGTCCTCGCCCTCCTGCAGTTCTGCACCTCGCTCCCCCTCGGGCGACCGGTCGAGTTCGAACACTTCGCCCGCCGCTCCTACCTCTACCCGCTTGCCGGGTACGTCATCGGCGGGATAGCGGCCGGGATCACATACTGGATCGCATCGCCTGTAGTGGGCGCGGCCGTCGCCGTCGCAACGGTGCTCATCCTCTCCGGGTGCAACCACTTCGACGGGCTGCTGGACTTCGGTGACGGACTCATGGCTCATGGGAGCAAGGAGAAGCGGGTCGCGGCCATGACCGACCGAACGACCGGGGCGGGGGCTGTTGCCGCAGGGATCATCGTCACGCTCATCGCGTTTGCCGGGCTCCAGACCGCCGCGAACCTCCCGGCGGCCATCCTCATCGCCGAAGTCTCGGCAAAGGTCGCGATGTCCTGGCTCACCACGCTCGGCACACCGTTCCACGAGGGGATCCAGTCCTACCTTCATAGGTTTGCAAAACCGTGGTTCCTGGCTCCAGCCTTCCTCCTCATGCTGCCCCTCTTCCTGCTGCCGGTGCCGCAGACAGCGGTCGCACTCGCTCTCGCGACCACGGTTGCCATCACCGCACTGGTGCTCGCCCTCTCCATGCGCCTCTTTGGCGGCGTCAACGGCGACGTCGTCGGTGCAACAAACGAGATCGTCCGGGCGGGGATCATCCTCCTTCTCGCCTTACTATAACCACCTTTTTTACCCCGGCGGCTGCTACTACTGTAGAATGATGCACGACCACACCCTCTACTCCCGGGGAGGGATCATCACCGAGCGGAACGCAGACTTTGCGACGGTACGGTTGCGGATCCCGGCAGGAGCCCTCACCGCAGCGCAGGTCAAGCAACTTGGGCGGATCAGCGAGAAGTACGGCGACGGTACGCTCCATCTCACCATGCGCCAGACAGTGGAGATCCCGCACGTAGACCCCGACAACCTCTCAAAGATCGCAAAGGCGCTTGAGAAGAACGGGACGCCCATCGGGGCGGAACAGAACGAGGTCGTCAACATCATGGCCTGCCCGGGTACAGAGCGGTGCAAGTACGCCAACTGCGAGACGATCGACCTCGCCCGGAAGATCGATGAGCGGGTATTCGGCAAAGAACTCCCGATACGGCTTCGGATCGCCGTATCCGGCTGCACCTACATGTGCAACAGCCCGCTCCTGAACGATATCGGGATCACGGGGAGGATCCGGCCGCTCCGCGTTCCCGGACTCTGCACGGGATGCGGCACCTGCGTGGAGTACTGCAAGCAGTGCGCCATAGCGCTGAAAAACGGCATATCGGTTCTTGACGAGAGCAAATGCGTCCAGTGCGGCATATGCGTCCACTCCTGCCCTTACCATCTCCTGAAGTCCGAGTATGCCCACTACCAGATCACAGTCGGGGGCAGGCGCGGATCCGCTCCCGCCGTGGGAAGGGAACTCGTCACCGTCGAGACCGAAGAGGAGGTCGTCGAGGTCGTCGATCGCATCGTCTACTGGGTCTACCGCACCGCATGGAGCGGACGGCCTCTCGCCGACCAGATGGACGAGATCGGGTATGAGAGGTTTGCAGAGGGGATCCAAAAAGAGTTCGGGCCGGATGTCCCGGTAGAAGGTGAGTGAGGGGTAGCCCGGTCTAACCAGAGGACGCCCCGGTGAAGGATCGATGCCGTACCTAACGGCGGTACATCGAGGAGAACCCTTCGCCCTTATCATCCTCGCACTCGACGGCTGTGCCGTCCCGGATAAGGGTATTGAACATCATGGCTGCGTTGAGCAGGTTCTCGTCAGGATTACCGCCCCTCAGGGTGCCGGAGAGAGCCTGGCGCTGTGGTGTCGGGATCGTCCTCTTGCCCACCCGGACACCCGCACAGTGCCTGCAGTAGCCACAGTGGGAGTGGACCGACACCTCACGATCTGCGCACGTTACCGTCACACGGTCACCATTGCCGTCACGGTGAAACTCAAGTACCTTCATGGTACGAAGAACGTAGATTTCCCGAGAATAAGATTCTACCGATTGCCGGGGTTTTCGGGAGCGTGCGCGCTCCGGACGCGCATGGAAATGCTTTATATGGAGAACGTCATACGTATAAGATACTCGCATAAGCAGGCTGTTCGAGCTGACAGGCCTATTGAGTGGAGGATATAATCTATGGCAGTTGACAAGCCCCACATGAATTTAGCTGTAATCGGGCACATTGACCACGGGAAGTCTACTACCGTCGGCAGGTTGCTCTTTGAGACCGGAACCGTACCGCCTCACATTATTGAGTCGTTCAGGAAGGAAGCCGAAACCAAGGGTAAGGGCTCATTCGAGTTCGCCTGGGTCATGGACAGCCTCAAGGAAGAGCGTGAGCGTGGCATCACCATCGACATCGCCCACAAGCGGTTCGACACGGACAAGTACTACTTCACCGTCGTGGATTGCCCCGGCCACCGTGACTTCGTCAAGAACATGATCACGGGCGCATCCCAGGCCGACGCCGCACTCCTGGTCGTCGCCGCACCTGACGGCGTGATGGAGCAGACCAAGGAGCACGTCTTCCTCTCCCGTACGCTCGGCATCAACCAGCTGATCATCGGCGTCAACAAGATGGATGTCGTCAAGTACGACGAAAAGCGCTTCAACGAGGTCAAGGAACAGCTCTCCCAGCTGCTCAAGGTTGTCGGCTACAAGCCCGACGCAATCAGCTTCATCCCGATGAGCTCGTTCGTCGGCGACAACATCGCAAAACCCAGCGCAAACACCCCCTGGTACAAGGGCCCGGCAGTACTCGATGCACTCAACGCGCTCAAAGAGCCCGAGAAGCCCACGAACCTTCCGATGCGTCTCCCCATCCAGGACGTCTACTCCATCTCCGGTATCGGGACCGTGCCCGTCGGCCGTGTCGAGACCGGCATCATGAAGAAGGGAATGAAGGTCAGCTTCATGCCCGCAAACAAAGAGGGTGAGATCAAATCCATCGAGATGCACCACGAAGAGATCCCGCAGGCACTCCCGGGCGACAACGTCGGGTTCAACGTCCGCGGTATCGGTAAGGGTGATATCCGCCGCGGTGACGTCTGTGGTCCCGTCGACGCGCCGCCGACCGTTGCAGAAGAGTTCATCGCACAGGTTGTCGTGCTCCACCACCCCAGCGCCCTGACCGTCGGTTACACCCCGGTCTTCCACTGCCACACTGCCCAGATCGCGTGCACCTTCATCGAACTCCAGAAGAAACTCGACCCCCGCACCGGCCAGGTCAAGGAAGAGAACCCCACGTTCCTCAAGACCGGCGATGCTGCAATCGTCAAGATCCGGCCCACCCAGGCCATGGTCATCGAGAAGGTCAAGGAGATCCCGCAGCTCGGCCGGTTCGCCGTCCGCGACATGGGATCCACCATTGCGGCGGGCGTATGCATCGATATCACGCCCAAACAGATGAGATAAGAAGGTACCTATAATTTTTTGGTGGTTACTATGCAGAAAGCCAGAATACGTCTTTCCGGAACCGACTTCGAAAAAATCGAGATGGTCTGTGACCGAATCAAAGAGATAGCAGAGCGTACCGGCGTCAATCTGGCAGGTCCTATCCCGCTGCCCACGAAGAAACTCGTGGTCCCCACCAGGAAGAGCCCTGACGGCGAAGGTACCGCAACCTGGGACCGCTGGCAGATGCGGGTGCACAAGAGGCTTATCGACATCGATGCCGACGAACGTGCGCTTCGCCAGTTGATGCGTATCCAGGTTCCAAAAGACATCGGCATTGAGATTGTGCTGGAGAGCTGAGGTGAGCGCGGCGTGAAGGCCGCCACGTTCGCGGCAAAATTCCGTGAACGGCTGATCTCATTTGAGGGGCTTTTCCTCCTCATATTTCTGGCAACGATTGCCCTCCGATTCTACACACTTGACTTAAAGTTATTTCACCACGACGAAGCAATCCACGCGTGGTTTTCCTACCAGCTCCTGACTGAAGGGACGTATACCTACGACCCTATGTACCATGGGCCGTTCCTCTATTACACGACGGCCGGAATCTTCTCGCTCCTCGGCGACTCCGATCTCGTAGGGAGGCTCCTTCCCGCGCTGCTCGGCACCCTGCTCGTCCCGCTGCTCTACCCCATCTACCGGCTCGGCTATCTTGACAAGAAGCAGACACTTGTCGCAGCGCTCTTTCTCGCCGTATCGCCGAACATGGTCTATTTCTCACGATTCCTCCGAAACGACATCTTCATCGCTTTCTTCACGATGGTGCTCCTCGTCGCCCTTCTCTACTATTTCGAGCGGCATAAGGTGCAATACGCGATCATAGCCGGTGCGGCGATCGGCTTTGGGATGTCTACAAAAGAGAATATGCCGATCATCGTCCTGATCTTCGGGGTATACCTCCTTTACCTGATCTGGACAGGAAAAGTCCGGCTCCCGCAGCGCTGGATCCGGGATCTCGTGGTGGGGGGAATCGTCGCGGTCGGGATCATGGCGGTCTTCTACTCGTCGTTCGGCGCCCACCCCGAGGTGCTCATGGACGGGTGGCTCAGGGCTATCGAACACTGGACCTCGATGCACCAGGCCCAGCGCCTTGGCGGGCCGCCCTACTTCTACATCCTGCTCTTCATCCTCTACGAAGTGCCGATCCTGATCCTCGCCGTGGTCGGGGTTCTGCAATTCATCGATATCCCGGGCCTCATCTCCCGCTGGAAGGAGCGGAGAATGGAACAGAGGAAGAGCCCCGGCGAGGATGGGGAGGAAGAGGCGGTCCGGGAGATCGAAATTCCGACCGTTGAGCAGAGACCGGGTCTCAGGGACCGGCTCTGCGAGAT
>JBAYQF010000066.1:0-7513 GCA_041677325.1 Methanoculleus sp. | reverse complement strand
GAGGAGACAGAAGAGGCGGATAGCGCTTCGTGACTCGCCGAAGAGGACGACGCCCGCTATGATCGCGCCGACCGCGCCGATGCCCGTCCAGACGGCATATGCCGTCCCGAGCGGGAGGCCGGAGAGCGACCGCGAGAGGAGGTAGACACTCCCGGCCATCACGATGAGGGTTGCCACCGACGGCCCTACCTTCGTGAACCCTTCGGTATATCTGAGGCCGACCGCCCAGCCGGTCTCGAGGATCCCGGCGAGGAGAAGGGTTACCCAGGCAATATCCTTCATGAACAGTTCCTCTTCAATCTGGCCGGGCGATCGATATACTTTATCCGCCCTCCTGCAGGGCCAGCTGGAGCGGCACGTTTAAGGCATGGAAAAACCTTCCCGGTACAGAGACGGAGGAATTGAGAGTGGTGAAGGTTACCATCGATAGACCGGGGTGTATCAGCTGCGAGTCCTGCTGGGATCTCTGCCCGGAGGTTTTTGAACAGGATC
Organism: Methanoculleus sp.; assembly: GCA_041677325.1. Lineage (GTDB taxonomy): Archaea > Halobacteriota > Methanomicrobia > Methanomicrobiales > Methanoculleaceae > Methanoculleus. The sequence goes on along the minus strand of JBAYQF010000066.1, from coordinate 7,021 downwards.
CGGCCGACGACCTGAGCTCGATCACGAAAGAGTACCGGGTCAACGATGACCCGGGGCAGGGCGAGGTGCCCGACGAACTCCTCGACTGCGCAGTCGAGGCCGCCGATTCGTGCCCGGTAACGGTCATCATCGTGGAAGAGTGATGCGATCCGGGCGGCCGTGGTGCGCTGAATACGACTGATAAGCCCGGGGTATGGAGTAAGGGTGCGGGTCAGTAAAGGCTATATCCTTTCATATCCATGGGGCGTCCTGCCTGAGAGGGGATCAAACCTGGAGACTGATCATCAGGGTGCGGCAGGTTTGCGGACCAGAATGTTCAAAGGCCCGCAAACAGGAAAAACGCAGCACCACTGACCGAAAATGTACCCGGGATGGGATCACTCTCCCGGGCACTTCTGTTATCGTGAGTTTCGGCTAAAAAAGAGGGTTCGTCCCGTCGCATCAGAGCGCGGGTTTGCTCTTCAGCGCCTCGACGAGGAGCCTGATCCCCGCCTCGATGTCGGCGATATCGACCACCTCCACGGGCGAGTGGAGGTAGCGGGCCGGGATCGAGAACGGGATGCTCGGGATACCCCCCCGTTCGAGATGAATGATCGTCGCATCGGTGTTGCCGCCGCTCCCGACCTCGAGCTGACAGGGGATGGCGTTCTTCTCCGCGGTCTCGCGCAGCCATGTGGTCATCTTCGGGTCGGCCATCAGCCCGCGGCCGCTTGCGCTGACGATTACGAGGACAGGACCCTTTCCCATCTCGACGCTCGCATCCTTCTTCTCGATCCCGGGGTGGTCGCCGGGGATGGTGACGTCGGTCGCGATGGCGCAGTCGGGATTCAGGGAGTACGCGCTCACCTTCGCGCCCTTGAGCCCGAGTTCCTCCTGGACGGTGAAGACGCCGTAGATCGTATGGGGCGATTTTGCCTGTTGCAGCGCCCGGATGAGCATCGCGACACCGACCCGGTTGTCGAGCGCTTTGCCGGTGACACGGTTGCCGGCAAGCTCCGTGTACTCGCGGTCGATAGTGATCGCCGTGCCTATCTCGATCCCGAGGTTCGCCACCTCCTCCTCGCTCGTCGCACCCACATCGACGAACAGGTTCTCAACCTTGATCTCCTTCTTGCGTTCCTCCTCCTTCATGACGTGAGGGGGTTTTGCGCCGAGGACGCCCATGACCGGCCCGTTCTTCCCATGCAGGATCACCCGCTGACAGTAGAGCACCGGCCCGAACCATCCCCCGAGGGGGATGACCCGGATGAACCCTTTTTCGTCGATGTACTGCACCATCAGGCCGATCTCATCCATGTGGGCGGCGATCATGATGGAGAAGTCGTCGCCGCGCTTCACGGTTATCAGGTTCCCCATCGTATCTTCGCGGAACTCGTCGACCGAACCTGCCAGTTCAGCCCTGATGATATCCCTGATGTTTCCTTCACTGCTTGAGACGCCGTGGGCGTCGGATAATCTCCTGAGTAACTCTTTCACCATTCTTCTCTCACTCCATCAGTTTCCCGAGACGCCCGACTGCGCGGGAGAGGTTCTCCCGGGAGGTCGCGTAACTGAAACGCGCGTAATCAGGCGCTCTCAAACCGAACGCCTCGCCCGGCACGATGACGATACCTCCATCGATGGCCTTCGCGATAAGGGTTCGCCCCATCGGGACAAACATGTAGAACGCACCCTCCGGCCGGGGGAAATCGAACCCGAGGCCGGCGAGCCCGTCGTAGAGGAGGTCGCGTCGGGCGCGGTACTCATCGCGCATCGTCAAAACTGCACCCTGGTCGCCGGTATAGGCTGCAAGCGCGGCATACTGCGATATCGAGGTCGCACACGCCTGAGCGTACTGGTGTATCTTGAGGAACTCCGGGATGTATTCATCGGGCGCTGCAAGGTAGCCGATCCGCCACCCGGTCATGGCGTAGGTCTTGCTCGCGGCGTTGACGGTGATGACGTCCTCGCCGAACCGTGCCGCGCTGATATGCTTTTTCTCGTAGACAAAGTGCTCGTAGACCTCGTCGGAGACGACGGTGACCCCTTGATCGTTCGCATACTCGACGAGGGCGCGGATCGACTCCTCGCTCTCGACCGCACCCGTCGGGTTTCCCGGGGTGTTCAGGACGAAGACCCGCGCTCCATCCATCTGTTCCTTCGCCCGCTCGACGTCGATGTGCAGGGTCGCATCGAGACCGACGCCTTCGGGTTTTCCACCGGCAATGGTCGCAAGGGCGGCATAGGAGACGAACCCCGGGTCGGCGAAGAGGACGCGGTCGCCCGGGTCGACGAGCGCTTCCATGACGAGATGGAGCGCCTCGCTCCCCCCTGCCGTGACCAGGATCTGCTCCGGCCGGTAGGTGAGATCGTTCTCCCGCGCAAACTTCTCCGAGAGAGCCTCACGGAGCTCCGGTATCCCGGCGTTCGGGGTGTATCCGGTCTTACCCACCCTGATTGCGGCGATTGCAGCCTCTTTGATGTGGCCGGGCGTATCGAAATCCGGCTGCCCGATGCCGAGGTTGATCGCATCCGGCCCTCCGGCTTCAAAGAGTTTGCGGATGCCCGACATCTCCACCCCCCTGACCCGGGCGGCGTACCTGTGTTCGTTCATGACTCCCTCACTCGATGTTCGCGTGGCGGCACTGGAGGTCTTCGGGGCGGCACTGGGTGATCTCCATCAACCGGGATATGATCGCGTCCGCAAAGACCATCGCGGTCGTCTCGAAGATGGTGCCGAGCGGCGCGAACGATTTGTGCTCGCCCATCATCTGCCGGATCTCGAACTCTGCAGACTCGTCGGCCACTTTGTCCCGCTGGCTCTCGATGATGACGATGCAGTCGGCGATACGGCCGATCCGCGAGTCTCGCTTCGAGGTGATGAGACAGAGCCTCCCGCCGATCTCCTTTGCAGTCTCCGAGATATCCGCAACCGTCTTGGTCGCGCCGGATCCTGAGAAGACGATAATGACGTCTCCCGGCTTCATGGCCGGGGTCACGGTCTCCCCGACGACGAATGCGGAGAGTCCAAGGTGCATCAGGCGCATGGCAAACGACTTTGCTACAAGCCCGGAGCGCCCGGCGCCCATGGTGTAGATGCGGTTTGCGTTCAGGATCTCGGCGAGGAACGCATCGATCTCGTCGTCAGACATTACGTCCGCAATCGTCCTGATCTTGGTCGCCATCAGCCGCATCATGTTTTTAACCGGGTGATTTGTCATCGTAGTTCAGTTGTTAGGTTTCACCAGAACATACATTAGAATATCTCAGGCGCCCCGGGATAGGGCGGTCGCACCCTTCCCCCCGGGGTCTGCCGGAACCCATCGCGGGAGGGGAATAGGGCTTGCCGAAAACGGTGATGATGTATATCCGCACCGGGTGTGATATCCTGAATCTGCAACCGGCCGCACGTCAGTGATCCAGCGCCATAAACTGTGTCGGAAACTCAATACCAGCGCAGAAACTCCGAAATAACACCTTATCCTCACACCGGCTGGAGAGTCTTGTGAGGCGCAAAAAGGTATTCCGGCGGTCATAGGATTCGCGTGATATCCGGCGCACTGTTCGGGCGGTGGCGCAGGCGGTATAGTTACTGTAACTTTGTTTCCCGCCATCCTGGCCGGATTTGAGTGCCTGATATCCGGATGTAGATTAATCACGCCTGATTGATGGCGGATCAGGGGTTATGCCGGCCAGTCTCTCCCGTGCCCGTGTACCGGAGGGCGCATGGCGGGGTTCGGAAGTCACCTGATGAGAATGCGGCTAAAAAAGCACCCGAATGAGGTTATCTCGATCTTCCCGGTGAAGACGCACAGGAACTATGCATACAGGGACGGTACGGGGATTTCACCCCGCCGCAACGATCGGGCAGCCCCATCCGCCGGTGAAAACCCCCGCCCGCCGCCCGGCGGGGTTATCTACAACCTGTTCCCCCACGGAAGGGTGGCGTGAGGATGCCCCACAAACCCGGAACTGAACTCTCATCCCTGTGAAGGGTGTGGACAACCCCGGCCATATCACGCACCCGCCAAACGATAGTTGAACTCAGCACTCTGTGAGTCCATGCCGCCTCGTCGAGCCGCCACCGCCGATCACTACCCATAAAACACCTCACGGCAAACGCCTCTGGATGAAAGTGATGGTCGGGGGGACGTTCGATCCCCTGCACGCCGGGCACCGGAAACTCCTCTCTCGCTCTTTCGAGCTCGCCGGGCCGGATGGAGAAGTGACCATCGGGTTGACGACCGACGAGTTCGCCGGTGCCAAGGTGCACCCTGTCCGCACCTACGAAAAACGGCTTGAGAACATCACATCATTTATTCGCGAACGCGGCTACACCGCGACATGGAAGGTCGAACCGCTCGCCGACCGCTACGGCAGCGCCCTCGGCACAGACTTCGATATCCTCGTCGTCTCCGAAGAGACCTTCCCGGTCGCCGTGGAGATCAACGAACTCCGGCGTGAACGCGGGAGGAGAAAGGTGGATCTTCATGAGATCTCATGCGTCCTCGCCGAGGACGGCCGGCGGATCTCGAGCACCCGGATCTGCCGGGGGGAGATCGACCGGCACGGACGCCTGATCAGATGATGTGGTTTGCGATATTGTCCTTGATCAACCAGTCGCAGTAGAGGCAGTGCAGCCCTTTATCGAGCACTTCAAATGCGCTCGCGACAGGTTCGTTCGTGTTCGTGATGCAGCCCGGGTTCGGGCACCTGACCACGCCCCTGATGACCTCCGGGATCACCACGCCCATCTTCTCCACGACCAGGTAGTCACGGATGATGTTGATCTTCGCGTGCGGCGCAAGCAGGGCGATCCGGTCGACCTCTTCCGTGCGGAGCTCGCGATTCTCTACCTTGACGATATCCTTCCTCCCCATCCGTTTGCTCTCGACGTTCGTCGCGATACTCAGGCATTCTCGCGTCGATCCGGTAATACCAAGGAATCGGAGCACGTTCAGCGCTTCGCCGGCGGTGATATGGTCGATGACGGTGCCGTTCTTGATGGGGCTGATGATCAGCCCTCCCGATGGATCCTTTCTGGTCACTTCATCACCTCATGAAGGAGCGCCATCCTGACGGGGACGCCGTTCCTCGCCTGTTCAAAGTAACGCGCGTACGGTGTGCAGTCTACCACCGGGTCGATCTCTCCTGCGCGCGGGAGGGGATGGAGGATCATCAGGTGATCGTTCACGCCGTCGAGCAGATCGGACGTTATCCGGTAACTTGACGCGACGTTGTAGTAGGATGCCGAGTCCGGGAACCGTTCGCGCTGAATTCTCGTGACGTAGAGGACATCGAGTTCCTTGACCGCCTCTTCGACGTTCGGGTGCTCGATGACCTCCATACCACGCTCTCTGAGTTCAAGGGTGATGCTCGCCGGCATCTCAAGCCCTTTCGGTGCAATCGTGTGCAGCGTGACACCGTAGAGGGAGAGGGCAAGCGCAAGCGAGTGCGCCGTCCTCCCGTAACGGAGATCCCCAAGAAGCCCGACGTTGATCCCATCGACCGGCATCGATTGCCTGATGGTGTAGAGGTCGAGCAGCGTCTGGCTCGGGTGCTGCCCCGCGCCGTCGCCGGCGTTGATGACCGGCACCGAGGCAAACTCGCTTGCAAGCCGCGCCGCCCCCTCTTTTGGGTGGCGGAGCACGATAGCGTCCACGTAGCTGCTTATCACCCGGATGGTATCTGCGAGCGTCTCTCCTTTGACGATGGAACTTGCTTCCACTGAATCGACGCCGATCGACTTCCCGCCGAGCCGGGCCATGGCCGTCGCAAACGACATCCTTGTCCTGGTGCTGGGCTCAAAGAAGAGAAGCGCTACGAGTTTATTGTCAAGCATCCCGGGCTGGTATTTGCCGGTATCGAACTCTCCTGCCCGATCAAGCAGGTAATCAAGATCGTTCCTCTCAAAATCGCGGATTGAGATAATGTGGTACATCGTGTGGTTCCTTCCGGGGCTTTTAACCCGGGCGCCCGCGCCCGGATTGTTCTGCCCTCCTTCTCTCCATAATAATGGTTCGCTGTGCACCACCTAAATACCTTTTTTCGGGTGTCCCCCCTACCCCCATGACAACCTTTGTCACCTTCGCCCGCCTCATACTACCCCTGGAGTAAATGCGCATGTCGGAAGAGAACGTAGAGTACGCGCCTGAGGTCTGCTGCCACTGCGAAGGGCTCGGATGCATGTACTGCAACAAAAAAGGTACCGTGATGGTGCCGCAGCCTCCGCAGAAGTGCAAACATTGTAACGGGGACTGCTGCATCTACTGTGGCTACACCGGGTGGGAACACCCGCTGAAGGAGTATTAACCCCTATTTTCGCGCGACCGTGATGTAGCCGCTGTGGCCGACTCTGGTCGAAGGCCGGGTTCCCCGGGCGGAGCGCGTCAGTTCCCGCTCCATGCACTCGTAGCAGTGGACGTCGCGGAAGAGCGGCGCCGCGGCATCGAGCGTGACGAACGTGTGCTCGAGGAACGGCGTGTAGCAGGAGAGGTAGCCGCCGGGCGAGAGGAGCGAGAAGGCATGCTCCACATGCGCCGGCGTTATCGTGAGGTCGAGGTGGACGACGTCGAACTCGCCGACCGCTTCAAGCATATCGGCAGCGACCACCTCGACGTTATCGAGGCGGGCGTTTCTGATGTTCTTCTCCGCGAGTTTTGCGAACTCCGGGCGCACCTCGTAGGTCTTCACGCTCCGGGCGATGCTCCCGAAGTAGATCGCGGCGACACCGCTCCCGGTTCCGGCATCGAGGACGCAGTCGTCGCGGTTCATCCCCGTATAGGCGATCACCATCCCGATGTCCTTCGGGAGCATGGGCGCACCGCTCCGTTTTGCGTGGACGAAGAAGTCGGTCGGCCGGGGGCGCAGCACGGTGAACGGTATGTTGAGGTGTGTCCGGATCTCGCCTCCGGGGTTCATGCCCACAAGAGTCCCGAGATCGATCATCCCCCGGTCGGTGGAGAACCGGCCCTCGCCCGCCGTCACGAAGTACTCGCGGTCCTCGCCGACGAGCAGGAGGCGTTCGCCGTCTTCGATCATT